>NZ_JAKFZM010000004.1:0-148015 GCF_021654205.1 Leisingera sp. MMG026
CGCTGAGGCCCATCTTATCGGACCTCGTTCGCCCTGGGAGAGCGGCCGCCGCAAACACACCATGTCAGTCGCTTGCGATCATCGCCTCTGGCAATTCCTTCTTGCAGGGCCTGGGCTTATACCCCATCTTCTCGGAATTGGTCTGCACTTTGGGCTTTGGCGGCGCTTTCTCATGCATCTCTTTGATATGCGCCATAACCGCACTCAGCCGCTTGTTCCCGATGACGGCAGCATGGGTGACGCGCTGGGTTCATATCAATGACCCGGTAGGGCAGGGAGTGGCCTTTCAAGCGGACCTCAAACCGCCCATCCGCAAAGGCATAGGTATCCGCATATTTGCAACCAGCGCGTGACAATTCGTTCTCTTCCAGCATGATCCGCTTGCGGTCATAGGAAGTTGTGAGCTGTTTGCCGGCATAGCGATTCTCCCGCCAGCACAGAACTTCCGCCAGCCGGTCCGGTTCGACATTCAACGCCCGGTGCAGGTTGTCCGGCTTGGCAGGGACCTTAGCAAATTTGGCGCAGAAACGGTTGTGAGCGCTGCATATATGAAGCCTGTAATCCGGGTTATGTTGAATGTGCAACAGGAAGAGCGAAAAGTGTGAGTTCGCTGGATCTGCGTGCGCAACCCCTCCAAACTATGAAGGCCGTCGTTCACAGTAGAGCGGGCGAAGTCTCTGGTGCTGCTGGCAGCGACAGGACCGGCAATGCACAGGAAGCGCCCCTTTGCATAGTCCAGCCTGCTGTCCGGTAGCGGACATTGCCGCATCTTGGCGCAAAGGAGCAGCTTGTGTCCTCATCTGCAGCCCTTAAGCAAGCAAAGAGCGGGTGTTCTTTACGCACTTAGCCTCCGCACTCCGGCGCCGCCGGGGCTGTCAGTATAACTTGCACATTCTGTCCGCTCTTTCAGCATTTGCGGGAAGGTCGGCTCAGGAAGTCGTCAGGCTTTCCCCGGTATCCAAAACGGGTGCTGCATCAATGTCCTCCGCGTCCAGCATGGCGGCGACACGTTCCAGTGCCGCAATCAACCCTGCCTGCTCCCAATCTTCCATCGCTTCAAACTTGCGAACAAACCGTTGCTGCAGGGGGTCAGGCGCTTCCGCAATTGCCTGACGGCCTTTTGCAGTGACAGATATATCGGTTTGACGCCGGTCGGTCTGCGACTTTTCACGTACGGCCATCTCTTTGCGCACCAGCTTGTCGACAAGCGAAGTCACGGTTGCTTGGGAAATCCGCATCTGCTGCGAGATTGCCTTGGCCGTGCAATGCCCGCTGCCGGCAATAATTTGCAGCACCCGAAACTGCGGTGCAGTCAGTTCAACCGACCGGGCAAGCTCACGTCCGAACAGGTCGGTCGCGCGCAGAATCCGGCGCAGGGCTATCAAGCTGGCATCAATACGGTCCATCTTCAGTTTCTGGCAGAGCTTGGGGGGATAATCAAGAAGTGCGGTTTTATGGCTTTTTACTTTGAAAGATGAAGCATAAATGATCCACTTGATGGGCGCTTTTTCGCGAATGCTGAGCAAAAAACGACACATTGACGCAATCTGCGACACTGTCTTGAAGCCGTTGCGGGAGGGTGTTACTTAGTCAGTCAAATTAAAATGGAGGCGCCGGGGCAGATGCGGCATGCGTTAGAGTTTTTCCGGAAAGCAACACCTGCGCTGCGCGAGCCCGCAGCGGAAGATGGAGCCGGGATCTGGGAGTTGGTGCGCGCATGCAAGCCGCTCGACGAAAACTCCATGTACTGCAATCTGATCCAGTGCGACCACTTCAGCGAGACCTGCGTGGTTGCTGAGATTGAGGAAGAAATAGCTGGCTGGACTTCTGCCTACGTTCTGCCTGACGATCCGGAAACGCTGTTTGTCTGGCAGGTGGCAGTGTCGGAACACGCCCGCGGGACCGGGCTTGGCTCGCGGATGCTGAACGGCCTGCTGCTCCGCGAGGCCTGCAAAAACATCAAACGGCTGCAAACGACAATCACGCAAGAAAACAGAGCGTCCTGGGCATTGTTCCACAACTTCGCAGCCAACCGGAGCGCGCCGCTGAGGAGTCGGCCCCACTTTACGCAGGCCGGGCATTTCCGTGACCGCCAGAGTACCGAGCACATGGTCACGATTGATTTCTCCGAGGCACCCGGCAGCACAGTTTGAGGGCGCTTTGATCCATGTGGCGCTTGCCCGTTTTGACCTGTCTAGTTCCAAGAGGACACAATATGCCGACTGATACGTCAGCCGAGATTTCCATTTTCAAGCGCCGCGAATCCGAAGCGCGCAGCTATTGCCGCGGCTTCGATGCGGTGTTCACCCATGCCAGCGGCTCTGAGCTGACTGACGACAAGGGGCGCCGGTACATCGACTTTCTTGCCGGTTGCTCGTCGCTCAACTACGGGCACAACGATCCGGACATGAAGGCGGCGCTGCTCGACCACATCTCGTCCGACGGGCTGGCGCACGGGCTGGATTTCCACACCAGCGCCAAGGCGGAATTCCTTGATGCCTTCGACCGGCACATCCTGCGGCCGCGCAATATGGACCACAAGGTGATGTTCACCGGCCCGACCGGCGCCAATGCGGTTGAGGCAGCTCTGAAACTGGCCCGCAAGGTGACCGGCCGCAACACTGTCATCGCCTTCACCAACGGTTTTCACGGCGTCACCCTGGGCGCCTTGGCGGCCACCGGCAACAGCTATCACCGCGGTGGCGCCGGCACCCCGCTGAACGGTGTCACCCGGATGCCCTATGACGGCTACTTTCCGGGCGGCGCTGATACCGCTGAATACCTTGAGACGATGCTGAACGACCGCTCCAGCGGCATCGACGCCCCTGCGGCTATCCTGCTGGAGACCGTGCAGGGCGAAGGCGGCCTGAATGCCGCGCGCCCCGAATGGGTGCAGCGCATCGCCGCGCTGGCCAAGGAGCACGGCGCGCTGCTGATCATCGACGACATCCAGGCCGGCTGCGGCCGTACCGGCGGCTTCTTTTCCTTTGAGGACATGGGGATCACACCGGACATTGTGACGCTGGCGAAATCGATCTCGGGCTTTGGCCTGCCGATGGCGCTGATGCTGGTGCGCCCCGCACATGACATATTCGGCCCGGCCGAACACAACGGCACCTTCCGCGGCAACACTCATGCCTTTGTCACGGCCCGGGTTGCGATCCGGAAATTCTGGGGTGACGGCCGGTTCCAAAAGGATGCTGCCGCCAAAGCCCGGCTGTTGACTGCCGCCCTGGAAGAAATGGCCGAATTGCTGCCTGGCGCCTGTCTCAAGGGGCGCGGCATGATGCAGGGGCTGGATGTCGGCTCTGGCGAGCTGGCCGCCAGCATCTGCGCCCATGCCTTTGAGAACGGGCTGATTATCGAAACCTCGGGCAACAAAGACCAGGTGGTCAAGGTGCTGGCCCCCCTGACCACATCTGAGGATACCCTGATGAAGGGTCTGAACATCCTGCGCGGCGCGATCCGCGGCGTAACGGACTCAAGCAAATTTGCAGCGGAGTAAGACATGATAGTTCGCGACTACAACGACATTGTCAAAAGTGACCGCAGCCGCGTTGTATCGGACGCAAAGTGGTCTTCGGTCCGGATGCTGCTGGAGCAGGACGGGATGGGGTTTTCGTTCCACATCACCTTTCTTGAGGCCGGTTCGGAACACACGTTTGAATACAAGAACCACTTCGAGAGCGTTTATTGCATGCAAGGCACAGGCTCGATCACCGATTTGGCCACCGGCGAAACCCACCTGATCCGGCCCGGCGTCATGTACGCGCTGGACAAACATGACCGCCACACCCTGCGCGCTGAGGAAGAGCTTGTCATGGCCTGTGTGTTCAATCCGCCGGTGACCGGCAGCGAAACCCACCGCGAAGATGGCTCCTACGCGCTGGAAACCACCTGAAGAGGCCCCGGCGCCAGCCGGGGGATAGACAGTGAATTTTCCCGAACATACCGTCGAGAAGATCGGCGGCACGTCGATGTCCCGCATCCGGGAGTTGCGCGACACTTTGATCATTGCTGACCGTCGCGGTGGCGCGCTCTATCACCGGATTTTTGTTGTCTCCGCATTTGGCGGGATCACCAACCTGTTGCTGGAGCACAAGAAATCCGGTGAACCTGGCGTCTATGCCCTGTTTGCCAACGACGACAACGATCATGGCTGGCTTGACGCGCTGAGCCGCGTGGGGGAAGCGATGGCCGGTGTCCACAACGGCGTGTTGGACAATCCGGCCGACCGGGCGCTGGCGGAGGATTTTGTGCGCGACCGCATCGAAGGGGCCCGCAGCTGCCTGTTCGACCTGCAGCGCCTGTGCTCCTACGGCCATTTCCGCCTGTCGAGCCAGATGATGCTGGTGCGCGAGCTGCTGTCCGGGCTGGGCGAGGCGCATTCTGCATTTGTCACGACCCTGATGCTGCAGCGTGCCGGTGTGAATGCCCGGTTTATTGACCTCAGCGGCTGGCGCGATGACAGGGAATGCTCGCTTGAGGAACGGATCAGCGGCGGCCTTGGCACTCTTGACCTGGCATCGGAGCTGCCTGTCGTCACCGGCTACGCGCAGTGCCGCGAGGGGCTGATGCGCGAATATGACCGCGGGTATTCCGAAGTCACATTTTCCACCATCGCGGCATACACCCAGGCGAAAGAGGCGATCATCCACAAGGAGTTCCACCTGTCATCTGCAGATCCGGCGCTGGTGGGCACAAAAGCCGTGCGCAAACTGGGGCACACGAATTACGATGTCGCCGACCAGCTGTCGAATATGGGGATGGAGGCCATTCACCCGAATGCTGCCAAGATCCTGCGCCAGTCAAAAGTGGCTCTGCGCATCACCAATGCCTTTGAGCCTTCCGATCCCGGCACCCTCATCGACGGCCAGCCTTCCAAAACCGCAGCCGTTGAAATCGTGACCAGCCTTGATGTGGTTGCGCTGGAACTGTTCGAGCAGGATATGGTCGGCGTCAAAGGCTATGATGCCACTGTATTAGAGGCCCTGCGCCGCCACAACGTCCGGATCGTCTCCAAAAGCTCGAACGCCAATACCATCACCCACTATGTCGAGGCATCGCTGAAGACAGTGCGCCGTGTGGTGAATGACCTTGAGCGCGCGTATCCGTCCGCCCAGGTCAGCACACGGGCGTTGTCCATCGTTTCGGCCATTGGACGCGACCTGTCCGGGGTGCAAGTGCTTCGCCGCGGGCTTGCAGCCTTTGACCAAGCGGGTGTCGGGGTGATCGCTGCGCATCAGACACCGCGCAATGTCGATGTTCAATTTGCGGTGCCACGGACATCAGCGGAAACTGCGGTCACGGTTTTGCACAGGGCTCTTATTGCGGGAACCGGCCAGGCTGCAAAAGTAAAAGCGGCGTGACCAGGCAGCCGGGCCTGTGGCACCCCGTCGCTTCGACCCTGCGGCCAGGATAGAGGAACGGCAATGTGGTATCCTGATCCCGAAACGCTTCATTCCCCTTTGCATGCCAGCCTGGCAGTTGCGATTGAGCAGGCCATACTGACGGAGAAGCTCCCCGCCGGATCCCGGCTGCCACCGCACCGCAAAATGGCAGACCGGCTTGGTTTGAGCGTTCACACCGTAAGCAAAGCCTACGATAGCTTGCGCAAGCAGAACCTGATTGACGGACAGGTTGGCCGGGGCAGCTATGTCAGTGGCCCCGGGCCAGACGCGGCTCCGCCAAGAACCGCTCTTGAAGAAGGGTTTGATTTCTCCACCTCCCGCCCCATCCGCAACCAAGAGCACAGCAGGCGGTTTCAGCTTTCATTGCAGAGGCTTACGGCAGAACTGAGCCCCTCGGCCCTGCAGGATTGCAGTTTCAGCTCCGGGCATGATGGCCGCCGCGCGGCAGGGGCAAAGTGGCTGGCAGCCTGCGGTCTTGCTGCCGCTCCGGAACAGATTCTGGTGACAAACGGCGGCAGTCACGGAATGTCTGTTGCGCTGTCCGCACTGACCCGTCCTGGCGACACAGTTTTGTCAGACAGTATCACCCATAATCTGCTCGTTTCCGGTTGTTCCTATTTGGGGTTGAAACTTTCGGGACTGAAAACGGACTCATCTGGCATTTTGCCGGATGCATTGGAGGAAGCCTGCCGGACGTCCGGCGCTAAAGTCCTGTGTTTGCTGCCATCATTGGCAAACCCGGTGCCGGTTATGATGCCTGAAGACCGGCGCAGGGAGCTGTCCCGGATTGCCGATGACCATGGTCTCTACATCATTGAAGATGATCCGCTTGGCCCTGTAGCAGAGGATCGCCCGCCGCCGGTGTCATCGCTGGTGCCGGAACGTTCCGTCTATATGTCTGCCCTCAGCACATGCCTGATGCCCGGGCTGCAGGCCGGATACATGGCTGCGCCAAGCCATTTGCTCCCTTCCCTGACGGGCCGCCTGCTGAGTTTCGGGGGGGCGGGCACGCCCTTAATGCAGGAACTTGCCGGCTGCTGGGTATCGGACGGCACAGCGCTGGAGATTGCAGACTGGCAAAGGAAAGCATTGAAAAGCCGCTACCGCAATGTTTGCGGAGTATTAAATGGAATACCCTGGAGAGGTCACCCTGCAGCACTGCATCTGTGGTTGCCGCTGCCTGACGGGTGGAGCTCCGTCGATTTTTCGCAATATGCGCGCCAGATGCACATAGCCGTGACACCTGACACACCTTTTCTGCCCCCGGATACACGCCCACCGGGCGCAGTGCGGATTTCGCTGGGCGCGGTTCAGGATGAGACCCGTTTCAGCAAAGGCCTGGAGCTGATTGCAGCCCTTTTAAAGCTGAACCCGCACAGCTTGCCGCAGCTTGCGTTTTAGCGGTTGCCCCTAGGGCCAGGGCCCGTTGCTTTGCGCTTGGCGGCGGGAGTAAAAGGTCCGGGTTCATTCAGACAGGGGAAAGACAGCGGTGCGTTTTACGGTGCCGTAGACAAAACTGGTGTCGATCGATGCAATGCCGCCGATCGGATGAATGCGGTGGCGGATGAAATTTTCATAGGCTTCCAGATCAGGCACCAGTACCCGCAATTGGTAGTCCATTGCGCCAGTCAGCACGTGGCACTCCAGCACCTCCTCGATCATCTGCATCCGCCGTTCGAAATTCTGGACGTCGGTTTCGTTATGCCGTTCCAGGCGGATGCGGACAAAGACGGTGATCGCCAGCCCGCAGGCGGCGGCATCCGCATCGGCGCTGTAACCGCGGATAATCCCCTTGGCTTCAAGGTTCCGGACCCGCCGCAGGCACGGCGACGGGGACAGGCTGACCGCGTCGGCAAGCTCCTGGTTGGTCATCCGCCCGTCCTGCTGCAGGGCGCGGATGATTTGTCTGTCTTTGTTGTCCATGCGGATCCCGGATTGGCAGTATCTGCCAATATTTATATCCTATGAGGCATAGTTCGCAATCAAATGCTGTGCATTTGGGTCCATTATGGCTAAAATCAGATTGAGGAGACAGCCATGACCCGTCCCAACGGCTTTGCCACCCGCGCCATCCACCACGCCTATGACCCGCAGGACCACGAAGGCGCATTGACGCCGCCGCTGCACCTCACCTCGACCTTTGCGTTTGAGACTGCCGAGGCCGGCGGCGAGATGTTTGCGGGGGAGCGCGCGGGCCATATTTACAGCCGCATCTCAAACCCGACCTGCGATCTGCTGGAACAGCGCATCGCCACGCTGGAGGGCGCAGAAGCCGGCCTGGCGCTGGCCAGCGGCATGGGGGCGGTGACCGCTGTGCTGTGGACGCTGCTGTCGCCGGGGGACGAAGTCATTGTCGACAAGACGCTTTATGGCTGCACCTTTGCCTTCATGCGTCACGGGCTGGCGAAATGGGGCGTCACCATCACCCATGTCGACATGAGCGACCTGGACAACCTGCGCAAGGCGGTTTCCGGCAAGACGCGGGTGGTCTACTTTGAGACGCCGGCCAACCCCAACATGCGGCTGGTGGATATCGAAGGCGCGGCCGAGATCGCCCATGCCTCTGGCGCCCAGCTGGTGGTCGACAACACCTATTCCACCCCGTATCTGACCCGCCCGATTGAACTGGGCGCCGATATTGTGCTGCATTCCGCCACCAAATACCTTGGCGGCCATGGCGATGTGGTGGCCGGGCTGGTTGCGGGCCGCGCCGAGCAGATCGCCGAAATCCGTCTGGTCGGCATGAAAGACATGACCGGCGCGGTGATGGCGCCGTTCAATGCCATGCTGATCCTGCGCGGTCTGAAGACGCTGAACCTGCGGATGGACCGCCACTGCGCCTCGGCCAGGGTGGTGGCAGACTTCCTCGCCGCCCATCCGGCGGTCCGCACAATGCACTTTCCAGGCCTCAAAAGCTTCCCGCAGCATGACGTGGCGGAACGCCAGATGGACCAGCCCGGCGCGATGATCGCGTTTGAGGTCGAGGGTGGGCTGGCCGGCGGCATCGCGCTGATGAACGGTCTGCAGATGATCCAGCGCGCGGTGTCGCTGGGTGACGCCGAGACCCTGATCCAGCACCCCGCCTCGATGACCCATTCGACCTATACGCCGGAAGAGCGTGCCGAACATGGCATCAGCGACGGGCTGATCCGCCTGTCCGTCGGCCTGGAGGAGGTCGAGGACATTCTGGCGGATCTGGAGCAGGCCCTGCCCGCCCCGGTGCAGCACGCCGCCGAATAAGGAGACAGCCATGCGCCCGGACCTGACCCATCTGAAGACCGTTGAGCAGCGGCTGTTGTGGCTGTCGCACTGGATGATCCACAACGCCAACCACATCCGCCCCAATCCGGACGGGATCAAGGTGGGCGGGCATCAGGCCTCCTCTGCCTCGATGGTGTCGATCATGACGGCGCTGTACTTCTCGGCGCTGCGGCCCGAGGACCGGGTGGCGGTGAAACCGCATGCCTCGCCCGTCTTCCACGCGATGCAATACCTGATGGGCAACCAAACCCGCGAAAAGATGGAGAATTTCCGCGGCTTTGGCGGGGTGCAAAGCTATCCCAGCCGAACCAAGGACATTGACGATGTGGATTTCTCCACCGGCTCGGTCGGGCTGGGTGTCGGCATCACCGCGCTGGCGTCCATGGTGCAGGATTTCATCGCCGCCAAGGACTGGGGGACGGGAACCAGACTGGGGCGCATGGTGGCCCTGGTCGGTGATGCCGAACTGGATGAGGGCAACATCTACGAGGTACTGCAAGAGGGCTGGAAGAACGGCCTGCGCAACACCTGGTGGATCATCGACTACAACCGCCAGTCGCTGGATGGGATTGTGCGCGAAGGGCTGTTTGAGCGCATCGAGAAGATCTTTGATGCCTTTGGCTGGGATGTGGTGCGGGTGAAATACGGGGCGCTGCAGCGTGCGGCATTTGAAGAGCCGGGCGGGGAAGCCTTGCGCGCCTGGATCGATGCCTGCCCGAACCAGGAATATTCGGCGCTGACCTACATGGGCGGTGCGGTCTGGCGCCAGCGGCTGCTGGATGACTTGGGCGATCAGGGCGCGGTCACAGCGCTGATAGACCACCGCAATGATGCGGAGCTGGCGGCGCTGATGGAAAATCTCGGCGGCAACTGTGTGGAGACCATGGCGGATGCGTTTGCTGCCATCGGCCACGACCGCCCGGTCTGCTTCCTGGCCTATACGGTCAAGGGCTGGGGCACGCCGATTGCCGGCCACAAGGATAACCACGGCGGGCTGATGACCAAGGCCCAGATGGCGGATTGGCAATCACATATGGGGGTGCCCAAAGGCCAGGAATGGGATCCTTTTGCCACCGTTGCGGATGTGCCGGCGCTGCAGGCCTTCCTGGGCCAGGTGCCGTTTTTTGCCCAGGGCCCGCGCCGGTATGCCGAGGCGCCGCTGGCGGTGCCATCCGTGGCGTTGGATACATCCCGTGAAATCTCGACCCAGATGGCCTTTGGCAAAATCATGGATGCGCTGGCGCGCGGTGACAGCGAACTGGCGGCACGGATCCTGACCACCTCGCCGGATGTGACCGGCACCACCGGGCTGGGGCCATGGGTGAACCGGCGCAAACTGTTTGCCCGCGAGGCGCAGGCGGATGCGTTCATCGAACACCGCATTCCCTCCACCGCCAAGTGGAACTTTGCCCCCGAGGGCCAGCATCTGGAGCTGGGCATTGCCGAGATGAACCTGTTCCTGCTGCTGGGGGCAGCGGGGCTGGCGCACAGCCTGTGGGGCAAGCGGGTGATCCCGGTCGGCACGGTCTATGATCCCTTTGTCTGCCGCGGTCTCGATGCGCTGAACTATGCCTGCTACCAGGACGCGCGGTTCATGATCGCAGGCACCCCTTCCGGTGTGACGCTGGCGCCCGAGGGCGGCGCGCATCAATCCATCAGCACCCCGCTGATTGGGATGAGCCAGGACGGGCTGGCGGCCTTTGAACCTGCCTTTGCCGATGAACTGGCGGTGATCATGGAATGGGCTTTTGGCTATTTGCAGCGGGATGGCAACGGCGACTCCGACGAGCGCACCTGGCTCAGGGATGAGACCGGCGGATCGGTTTACCTGCGGCTCAGCACAAAACCGCTGGAGCAGCCGGGCAAACGCGCCGATGATGATTTCCGCCAAGGCGCCATCGACGGTGCCTACTGGCTGCGCAAGCCCGGCCCCAATTGTTCGGTTGTGATAGCCTATCAGGGCGCGGTCGCAGACGAGGCGATTGCCGCCGCCGGCATGATCGGTGGCGTGCGGCGGGATATCGGCGTGCTGGCCGTCACCTCGGCGGACCGTTTGAATGCAGGCTGGACCGCCGCCCAGCGGGAGCGCGCCCGCGGCAATCCGATCGCTCTGGCGCATATCGAACAGCTGCTGCGGGATCTGCCTGCGCATTGCACCTTGGTCACCGTGATCGACGGCCATCCCGCAACCCTCGCCTGGCTTGGCGCCGTGGCCGGGCACAGGACGATCCCGCATGGGGTGGAGCACTTTGGCCAGACTGGAACAATCGGCGATCTCGCCCGCCATTTCCGGATCGACCGGCAGGCAATCGTTAATTCCATTGAAGGTCTGACGGCAGGCCGCAATGCCGCGCTGATGCCGGTCAATCCCGGCTGAACCCGTCCAACCGGCCCGCCGCATTGCCTGCATCCGCCGCTAGCGGTGGTATTGCGCAAACGGCAGGCCGCCGATCCGGGTCAGGGCCACCGGCGTCTGATACAGTGCCGTCAGGCTGGCGGCACTGGCGGCCTCATCCACCGGGCCTTGAAAAGCGATCCGCCCGTCCTTCAGCGCCACCACGTGATCGGACCAGCTGATGGCATAATTGAGGTCATGCACAACAATCACAATGCCCTTGCCGCGCTGTTCGGCCAGGCGGCGCAGCTGCGACATCAGATTGCGGGCGTGGTGCAGGTCCAGATTGTTCAATGGCTCGTCCAGCAGCAGCCAGTCGGTGTCCTGGGCATAGGCCATGGCAATAAAGGCGCGCTGGCGCTGGCCGCCCGACAGCTCATCCAGGAACCGCTGCTGCAAGGGGGCAAGGCCGAACAGCTCAATCGCATCCCCGATGGCGGCCTGGTCCGCTGCCGTCAGCCGCCCCTGGCTGTGCGGCCAGCGGCCAAAGCCGATCAGGTCTTTGACCCGGACCCGGCTGGCTACGGTCAGGTTCTGGGCAACAACCGCCATCTTGCGGGCCAGCTGGCCCGGGGCGATCCGGGCCGTGTCCGTACCGTCCAGACTGATGCAGCCGCGGCTGGGGGCCAGTTGCTGCGCGATCAGGTTCAACAGGGTCGATTTGCCTGCACCATTGGGGCCGATCAGTGCAGTGACCCGGCCTGCGGGGATTTCTGCATCAATCCCGTCAATTATGGGCTTTGCGCCGTGGCCATAGCTGAGGCCCGTTATTGTGATCACCGGATTTTCCCCTTTGCCAGCAGGAACATAAACAACAGGCCACCGCAAAATTCGATGACAACGGCCAGGGTGGATTGCAGCATCAGGATGCGTTCGAACACGGTCTGGCCAGCCACCAGAACAAGCGCGGAAATCAGCGCCGCGGCCGGCAGCAGCAGCGCATGGCGGTGGCTCTGCATCAGGCTGTGCGCCAGGCTGGTCACCAGCAGCCCCAAAAAGGCAATCGGCCCCGCCAGCGCCGTCGACACCGAAACAAGCAAGGCAATGATGCACAGCACTTTCAACTGCAGACGGTCATGACCCACGCCCAGGCTGCGTGCCGTGTCCCGGCCCAGGGCGGCCACATCCAGAACCGCGTGATTGCGCCAAATCCACACAAAGGCCAGCATCATCAGCCCCAGGGCCACCGCCAGCGCCTCGTGGTCGAAACCGCCGAACTGCGCGAACATCCTGGCCTGCACGATTGAAAATTCGGACGGATCCATCAGCCGCTGAACAAAGGCGGTGATTGTCCGGAACATCAGCCCCAGAACCACGCCGGTCAGCACCATCAGCTGGATGTCATGGCGTGTTCGGCGCAGCACGCTGGTGAACAACAGCAGCGCCGCGCCCATCATGACCGCGGCGTCCAGCAGGAATCCGGCCAGGGCCGGGATCTGGCTGCTGCCGGCAATCCCCAAACCTGCAACCAGCCCGGTCTGCAGCAGCAGGAACAACGCATCGAACCCCATGAAGGCGGGCGTCAGAATGCGGTTGTGGCTGATTGTCTGCAACAGCACCGTTGCCACCCCGACCGCGGCTCCGACCGACAGCAGGCCCGCCAGTTTGACCAGCCGCAGCTCCAGGATATAGGCCACCGGCCCGCGCAAGCCCCAGAACAGAAACAGCGCCGCCGCCGCCGCCAGCAAGCAGCCCAGGCCCAGGATCCGCCGGTCAGCCATGTGCCCGCCGCCCCAGCAGCATATACAGAAACACCGCAGCGCCGAAGATGCCGAAAACGGTGCCGGCGGGGATCTCATACGGGTAACGCAGCAGCCGCCCCAGAATATCGCACAGCAGCAGCAGCCCGGCCCCGGTGCCGGCAACCACCGGCAGGCTGGCGCGCAGGTTGTCACCCATGATCCGAGAAACCAGATTGGGCACCACCAGCCCGATGAAGGGCAGCATCCCGACGGTCACAATCACCAGCGCCGACACCAGCGAAACGGTAACAATGCCAAAACCCAGCACTTGCCCGTAGCGCAGCCCAAGGTTCAGGCTGACATTCCGGCCCAGCCCCGCGATGGTGAACTGATCGGCAGCAAAATAGGACAGCACCGCCAGCCCGCCCGCCAGCCACAGCAGCTCATACCGCCCTGCCAGAACGCCGGAAAACTCGCCGCTTATCCAGACGCCAAGATATTGCAGCAGGTCGGTTTGAAATGCGATGAAGGTTGCGCAGGCCGTCAGCACCCCGCCGTAAACCAGCCCGGCCAGCGGGATCAGCAATGGCCGCTCCGGCGGGATGCGGCGGGCCAGCAGGATGAACAGGGCAGTGCCCGCCAGTGCGGAAGCCGAGGCTGCCAGCATTTTGCCGAACAAGGGCATCGAAGGCGTCAGCAGCGTCACCGCCAGCAGTCCCAGCATGGCGGCTTCATTGGTGCCAGTGGTGCCGGGCTCGACGAATTTATTGCGCACCAGCAGTTGCATGATGACACCCGCCACCGCCATCGACGCGCCGGTCAGCAGTACCGCAGCGGTGCGGGGAATGCGGCTGACCGCCAGCAGCTGCAACGCCTGCGGATCGCTCAGCAACGCTCCCGGGCTCAGCCGGTTGACGCCCACAAACAGGCTGGCCGCAGCGAGCATGCCCAACAGCAGGCCCATCAGAACCAGAGTATTCCGGCCCTCCGCGACGCGGCTGTTCAGAGCAGCAGGATCAGCCACCTGCCGCAAACCCGGCCAGAACTTCGTCCAGCGCCGCCGTCATCGACTGGATGCCGCCGCCCGCAATATAGACGTTGGCCGCATTAAGATAGACCACCTGCTGCCGGCGCCAGGCCGTGGTGCCCGCCACCAGCGCATTGTCCAAGGTGACCGCCGCCGCCTGATTGCCCTGGCCAATCGCTGCGGCACGGTCGATGACAATCAGCCAGTCCGGGTTGGCCGCGGCGATGAACTCAAACGATACCGCCTCGCCGTGGGTCTGTGCTGCGACGCTTTCGACCGCCTCCGGCAAATTCAGCGCGGTATGCAGCCAGCCGAACCGCGACCCTGCGCCGTAGACAGATACTTTGGGGCCGTTGGTCATCAGGATCATCGCCGTGCCGCGGCCGGCAACGGCAGCGCGGGTGTGCTCCAGCTTGGCGGTGAAGGCCGCTTCCAGATCCGCCGCCCGCGCCTCCTGCCCGGTCAGGCGGCCATAGCTGCGCAGCCGCGCCAGCGATTGGGCAACGTGGTCTTCGCCCCATATCGTCATGTCGATGGCCGGGGCGATCCCGGCCAGCGCCGCAACCTGCGCCGAGGACCGCCCGCCCGCTACGATCAAATCAGGCGCCAGCATTGCAATGGCTTCAAAATCCGGTTCAAACAGGGTGCCCACTGGCACGGCCTTGTCCTGCAGATCCTGCAAGTAGCTGACATACAGTTTGGACGGGACACCGGCGATTGGTACCTGCAGGGCCTCCAATGTGTCCGCGGCTGCGGCATCCAGCACGACGATTTTCTGTGGGATTTCAGCCAGTTCGACCGCTCCGCGCGCGGTGTCGATGGCAATGCTTTGCGCCTGCGCCGCGCCGGCCAGGGCAACAGCAATGGATGCAGCCAGCTGCAAGATCTTCCGATGGGCCATTTTCTATCCTGTTAAGATGGAATTTGGCTGGCGGGATTGGCTTGCTCAAAATCGAGAGCGGCTTACCGGCCTGCGATGAAAAAGTCCAGCCGCGCTGCTGTTGTGCCTGCCGCAGGCTCCAGGCCGCGCAAAAATGCAACATCAGCATATTAACGGAAAATCGCCCGGACAGGGGCTTGCAGCCGCAGGAATTGGTCCCTATCAGGCCCAAGCCTTTGCAAGGCCAGCCAGGATTTGACCCAAGCTAACAGCTCTTAGAACACGGGTTTATCATGGCACGAACTTCCAACATCCGCCTGTCAGGGCTGCTGTGCAGCACCGCTCTGGCTCTCATCTCCGCCCCAGCCGCCTTTGCCGAGGAAGACGAAGTGCTGTCGCTGGACCCGATCATCGTCAAACAGCGCGATCCCGCAGGCAACGCCGCTGATCGCGCAACATCAATCTATGTGGCCGACGCCGAGATTGAACGCGCTGCGATGGGCGATCTCAAGGACCTGTTTGCCGGCATCGCCTCGGTCTCGGTCGGCGGCGGCATTCCGATTGCGCAGAAAATCTTTGTCAACGGCGTCGACATGCTGAACCTTGCGGTGCAGGTGGACGGTGTCAGTCAGAACAACCGCACCTTCCACCACGTCAGCGCCAATGCATTCGATCCCGGCCTGATGAAATCGGTGCGCGTCGATCCCGGCGTTGCCCCTGCTGACGCAGGTCCCCGCGCGCTGGCGGGCCGGGTGGTGATGGAAACCATCGACGCCGAAGACATTATCGAAGACGGCGAAACCTTCGGCGGCCGGTCCCGCCTGTCCTATTCCAGCAACGGCAGCACCGCCCAGGGTTCGCTGACGCTGGCAGGCCGCAGCGGCGGTTTTGAAATCCTCGGCTACGCCAAACGCGCCACCGGCGACAATTACGAGGACGGTGACGGCAACGAGGTGACAGGTTCTGCGGCGAACCTGACTGCGGGCCTGTTGAAATTCGCCTATGAGGGTGATCACGGCGACCGGATTGAATTGTCGCTGCAAGAGGCGCAGGATAACGAAATCCGCAATTTCCAACCCAACTTCGGTTCCAGCACCCGCGGCTTCGCCCCCTATTTCACCAAGCGCCGGATTGCCTCGCTGCGCTATGAAAGCGGTAATGAAACCGGTCTCTGGGACCCGTCTGCGACCTTTGGTTTTTCTGAAATCAACGTTGACCGCCCGTCGGACCCGTTCGGCGATTCAACATCCACCAGTTCCAGCACCTACGCGCTGACGCTGAAAAACGATTTCCACCTGTCGGACAGCAACACCATCACCGGCGGCGTGGATTATCAGGTCCGCGAAAGCACGGTGAACGCGACCTGGGTCAACGGACTGACCGGCGAGGAAAGCAAGAACCTGGGCGTCTTTGCTCAGGCCCGGCTTGAACCCACCGATCGCCTCAGCGTCTCTGCCGGCCTGCGCTATGACTGGCAGGACTTCACCGGCCAGGACTTTGCCCAGACCGGCACCGCCTTCACCGGTTCAACGTCAGGCGCAAGCGGAAACCTGTCGCTGGTCTATGACCTGACCGATGCATTGTCGCTGCGGGCCGGCTACTCCAACGTCTTCGGCGGCTATGACCTCGAGGACAACTTCCTGTTCTACCAGGCCTGGGACTATTCCGCCCTGCAGTCCTCCCGCGCGAAAAACATCATCGTCGGCGCCGACTGGCAGCGCGGCAATTGGACCCTGGGCGGCGAGCTGTTCAAGACCAGCATCGGCAATCTCCGCGGTGTTACCCGGACCGGTGCTGTCATCGGCAACGACTTTGAAAGCAAAGGCTTCAATCTGGCCGCCACCTATGGCTGGGACAGCGGCTTTGCCCGCTTCACCATGAACAGCAGCGACATCGAATTCAACGATCAGCCGGCCGAGAGCTTCTTTGTCGTCGATTCGGGCACCCCGATCGGCAAGGTGCTGGCGTTTGAGGTGCAGCAGGAAATTCCAACCATGAACCTGCTGGTCGGCGGCAGCGTCGAGGCTGCCCTGTCAAACGACAATGGCGTCTATGAAACCTACACCCAAAAGCAGGAAAGCTATCAGGTTCTGAACCTCTTTGCTGAATACAGCCCGCCGTCGCTTGGCAACGTCACCATCCGGGCGGCCATCGACAACGTATTCGACACGCAATACGCCGACCGGGCCACCTATGGCACCGAATACACCGCCGCGTCGATCACTTCGATCAAGGAACCGGGCCGCAATGTCTCGGTTGTTGCCACCCTTAAGTTCTAAGCAACCGCGGGGGCGCCTGCCTTGGCGCCCCCATTTCGGATTTCCGTCATGCGCGATCTTCTGCCGGCTACCGTAAGTCCTTTGTATTTTTGGAAAATACCCGCTTCCCCGCCCACCGGACTCCGACTAATGAGAACGGTGTGAATTCAACGTCACAACAGGTGCCCTGCCTTTTGCCGGCACCGCTCAGCAGTCAGCCATCCCGCCAGTTCATGTCGAAACAGACCCGGTTGACCTGAATGCCCGGCCCCCCGTCAGGCGTCAGCCCGCCGAGGCACGGCTACGGGAAAAACCCTGGACCATGCGACCTGCCTCTACTCTCGTCCCGCCTCTGCGGAGCGGCCTGCGATGAGCTTCCGGAAAGCACTCCAGCCCGGCCTCAGCGCCCAGGCGGCACCTCAGATCGCGTCCCAGGTTGCATCATTTCGGGGCGGCGCAGATCCGCTGTGCACATCTGGACGCCCGCGATCCCGGCAAGCTGCCAGAGTTCCTGCGCGGCGTCTTGAACAGCAACGCTGAAATCGAAAAGATCCTGCGCCGCAAGGCCGGCACGCCCGACCCGGACAGCTTTCTGGCGGCAGAGCAGGCGCTTTCCTACGGCCACTGGCTGCACCCCAATCCCAAAAGCCGCGACGGTCTGATCAACTGGCAGCAGGCGGCATACACTCCCGAATACGCAGGCCGGTTCCCGCTCGCCTTCTTTGCTGCGGACAAAAGCATCGTCTCGCAAGGGTCTGCACACGGATCTGCCGCGGAGTTGACCGGTCAGATTCCCGGCACACCCGCTGCAGGCGCAGATGCTGCGGCTGGATCCGGCGGTGCAGGCGCTGCTCGCCTCGGGCAAACTGCGCGACCTGGGCGCGGCGGGGGGCGATTTTTACGCCACCTCTTCGGTGCGCACGGCTTATGCTCCGGATTGCCCCTGGATGCTGAACTTCTCGATCCCGGTGCGGCTGACCAACTCGCTGCGCGGCACCCTGCGCAGCGAGTTGGAGGTGGGTGTGTCCATGGCCCGGTTGCTGCACAGGCTGGAATTCACCAAACTCAGCCCGCGCTTCCGGATCATCGACGACCCGGCCTATCTCACCCTGGACCTGCCGGGCCGCCGTGAAAGCGGGTTTGAGGTGATCTTTCGCCAGAACCCTTTTACCGGCACGCAGGGCAAAGGCATCTTTAACCTCGCCGCCCTCACCGCCGGCCCGCTGCCCGGCCGCAGTGCGTTTTTGACCACCCCCATCAAACGGCTGGCAGCCGCCCGCGGCCAGTCCTGCGCCGAAACCGCCCGTCTGTGGTTCGAAGCCAATCTCGATTGCATGCTGGACCCGGTGCTGGATCTCTACGACCGGTACGGCATCGCGCTTGAGGCGCATCAGCAGAACAGCCTGCTGGACCTCAGCACCGGCCTGCCGTCCTGCGCCTATTACCGTGATAATCAGGGCTATTACATCACTCAGGATGCCTTTCCCCGCCTCAGCGCGCTGGAGCCGTCGCTGGACGATGTCCACGCATGAACCATTGAACCGCGCCAGCACTTCCCCCCGTGTTCTGCGCCAGCTGTGCGAGGCGCTCTTATGCGAGGGCTGGGCCGCCGAGATGCAGATCCACCGCGACGAGACCGTCAGCTGGTGCCTGCGCCAGACCCATTTCCGCGCCCGCGGCCTCCGTGGCGCCTTTGGCCGCTACCGGTTGCAGGGCGGCAGTATCTAGGTTCGGGACGGCAGCGGTTGCGGACCCTTCGGCCGCGATGGAAATCCTGCGCGCCGACCTTAGCCACACCGAACACCTCAGCGATCTGACCGCCCGGCAGACCCCGGCAGCGGCGCGGCGGCACGGGCTGAGCATCTCTGCACTGGAAACCGCCCTGCACGAGGGCCACCCCTACCACCCCTGTTACAAGGCCCGCAGCGGGTTTTCGGACGCCGACCATCTCGCCTACGGGCCTGAGGGCGGCCAGACCTTCCGGCTGGAAGGGCTCTTGATCCACCACACGCTGATACAGCAATCCCTGCCGCACGAGGGCTTCTGGGAACAGGAGCTGGGCACCGCTGAATGGCAGCGCATCACCGCACTGGCGGAACGGCGCAACGCACCGCCCGGCAATTACAACCTGCTGCCCCTGCATCCCTGGCAACATGTCAAACTGCAGGACAACCCGCTTTTCAACACATGGCGCGACGCGGGCCAGCTGGCAGAGATCGGCCCCATCGGCGCGCAGTACCGTGCCACCCAGTCGGTCCGCACCCTGATGAACGCCGAAAACCCCGCCCGAGCCCATGTGAAAACCGCGACAATGATGCGCAACACCTCCGCGCTGCGCACCCTGGCGCCGGAATCCGTCACTGTCGCCCCGGCGATCTCCCACTGGCTGGCGGATGTGCTGGACTGCGACCCCCTGTTCATCAGCCGCTACCGCTGATCCTCCTGCCGGAATACGCCGCCATCACCGTCGGCCGCGGCACCGCGCTGGACGGGCATCTGGCCGCGATCTGGCGCCGCAGCCCGCAGTCCCTCGGCCTGGCCCCGGACAGTATGATGCCGGTGAACGGTCTCGCGCTGAACGAACCCGACGGTACGCCCTGATTGCCCCTTGGATCGAACAGCACGGACTGGACGCCTGGCTGGATCGGCTGGTCGAGGTTGCGGTGCTGCCAATCTGGCACCTCATGGCCGCGCACGGCATCGGGCTGGAGGCGCATGGCCAGAACCTGATCCTGCAGCATGATAACGGCTGGCCCACCGGCCTGATTGCGCGCGATTTCTACGAAAGCCTGGAATACGTGCCGGAGCTGCTGTCGCGCCCGGATCTCTGCCCGGACCATTCGCGTATAGATCCAGTCTACAAGGACGCGCCGCCGGACAAGTTTCACCGCATGTCCCGGCCAGAGGAACTGCGCTGGCTGGTGATGGACACGCTGTTTATTTTCAACCTCTCCGGCCTCTCTGACCTGCTGCAGCGCCGCTACGGCCTGGCTGAGACCGCTTTCTGGCGCCGGGTCCGCACCCGGCTGGACCGCTATGCGTCCGAGCACGGGATGCAGGAGAGGCAGGCCGCCTTCGCGCCCTTCGCCCCGCAAATCCGCGCCGAAAGCCTGATTTCCGGCAAGTTAGAGCCTGACAGGCCGCAGCACGGCCACCTGATCGCCAATGCTTTGGCAACCGACAAAGGATGACTGACATGTTTGTTCTGAACGACACCCCCATCGATCCCTCGGACCTCGCCGCGCGGCGGCGTGCTGGTGCAGATGAGCTCCGGAACCACAGGTGCGGCCAAGGTGATCACCCGCACATGGGATGAGATTGCGGCTGAGGTCGAAAGCTACGCCGCCTTTTTCACCGCCAGTGCTGCGATGACGCCGGTGATTGCCTGCCCCGTCACCCATTCCTACGGGCTGATTGCGGGCGTTTTCGTGGCGCCAACACCTCGGGCACCGTACTGCCAGAGACCTGGTTCCAGCTGATCCGCGCCCGAACCACCTATTTGTTCCAGCAGTACGGCTGTTCCGAGGCCGGCTGCGTTGCCATCAACCAGGATTTGCAAAACCCCTATGACGTCGGCCGCCCGCTGCCGCACGTCACCCTGAGCGCAGGCCAAAACGGCACACCGGATGCAGTGCGTATCAACGTTGCCGGACGCGAAATCGACATCGGCGACCTCGGCCACCTGAATGATACCGGCATGCGGTGTTTACCGCCCGCGCCGATGACATGATCAACGTCGCGGGCCTCAACGTCTATCCGCAGGACGTGGAACGGGCGGTGATGGCGCTGGATGGCGTATCCGATGCCGTCGCCTTCCGCATCTCAGATCTGCACAGCGGCGCTCGCGCCGGGCTGCTCTATTCAGGCACCGAAACCGAAGAAACCATCCGCCAGGCCTGCCGCGCGGCACTTGCCGGCTACCAGCAGCCCACCTTGATCAAACAGCTGCCCGCCCTGCCCCGCCAGGCCAACGGCAAGATCAGCCGCCGCGAAATCTCGGCCCGATACACACAAAAGGCGGTTCCCGCATGACCTGCGACACCATCCTGGAGGCCATGCGCCAGACACTGGCCGGGCCGCTTGCCAACCCGCATATGCAGAACTTCAGTGCACAGGCCGTGCTGAACGACGACCTGCACATCGACCCGGTGATCCTGATCAACCTGATGCTGCATCTGGAAACGGACCACGGAATTGAGATGCCCGAACGCGAGCTGTCCAAAGACGATTTCGCCACCGTCGACGGCCTGATCCGCATGCTGCTGGGCGAGACCCCCAAGCTGCAAGCGGACACCGCCCCTGCCCCCAGCGAAATCACCCTGCACTGCTTTGTCAGCTGCCTTTGCGCCGCGATCCGCCGCCACTAACACCTGAACTTCCGCCCCTTCTACTTCGTCACCTGGGGCAGCAGCTTTGCGGTGACCCCGGCGATGCAGCTCGCCTACCACAGCGAGGAAATCACCCAGGATCATTTCGCTGTTTGGGTCGAGCGGCTCTACAGCATCCCCGTGCGCGAGTGGTACGACCACAGCCTGACCAAGGAGCAGAACCTGATCCGCTTCGAACAGCTCTTGTCGACCAAATCAGACGATGAGCAGCTGGTGGTTTTCCTCGACATGTTCCACCTGCCGGAGCGCGAGAACAAGTACAACCAGAACCCCTTCCCCCACTATGTCATCATCGAGCTGACAGATGATCCGGACCTCTGGCATCTTTATGATCCGGACTACCGCTGGCGCGGCGACCTGCCGCGCGAGACGATCCTGAATGCCATGGCACAGCCCACCGTCGCGGGCGGCTACACCCTGCACAGCGGCCATGCGCAGGCGCCGTAAGACAGGATCTGGCAGCCTATTTCACCGAGACCTTCCGCGCGGATGACAACCTGTTGATCTCCGCCCTGCGGCAGATTTTCGACTACCACTGCGACCCCGCCCGCCCGCTGGCGCTGGCGGACCTGGGCCGCGCGGTGCGGGAAATGCCGGTGCTCTCTTTGCGCAAATACGCCTATGAGCACGCCTTTGCCTTCTTTTGGCAGGAGCTGGACACGGCGTTCGAACCCTTCGACGCCGAATGCGACCGGGTTGAGGCCCTGTGCGAGGGCTTCCGCAGCCAGCACTTTCTGGCCGCCCGCATCGCCCATACCAGCGACCGCGCACTGATCCCCGGCCAGCCCCCAGCCGCAGGAGGTTCCGGCATGAAGATCTCGCTTTGCACCATCTCGTTCCGCCATCAGCTGATCGGTCTCAAGGGCATCGCCTGCTGGGCCCGCGACAACGGCTTTCAGGGCATCGAACTATGGGCCATTCACGCGCGCAACCAATCACCGCTGGCCATTCACAATGCCCAGTGGATGGCGGCGCAGGGGCTGTCGGTGCCGATGATCAGCGACTACCTGCCGTTGCATGACCCGGATCTGCTGCGCAGCCGCATCCTGTTGCCGCGCATTGCCCATTACCACCTGAAAAACGTCTCCGGCCGCGACCGGCTTGGGGTTTTCGCGCCCAGCAATGTTTACAGCGCCGCAGGCACCCGCGACGGCATGGTGCCGCTGTTCGAAGGCGCATATGATTACAGCGAATTTCTGGCCGCTCTGGCACAGGAACCCGGCTGCGAAGCCTCGCTGGAATGGTTCGGGGATGCGGTTTTTCAGACCCTGCAAAGCGATATCGCGCAGGTTAGGGCCAGAACCCGCACAGAAATCCCCGAAGCCGCCGGGGCGCTCGGCGCATTGGTGATGTAATGCGGCCCAGAACGTCGCGGCGCCGGTCCCGGCCATCAGATCAACCAGGGGTCCGTTCCGGTAAGGGGCCGAATAGTACGATAGGACCCAATTTTTCATGAGTGATAACCGAAGCAAGTTGCAGCCAGCCACCTATCGTTTGGCTGCTGCATCGCGGCTTTCCCCGGCTACGCGCGATCACCTGCACAACAATGTTGCATGGATCTCTCTTCTGGCATAGTTCTGAAACATTCGGTACAGAATGGTTGAGAGCACTATGAGGCCAAGAGAATTTGATGAAGGCGCGGTGATTGACGCAGTCATGCGCACATTCTGGCGCAATGGCTATGCTGCGACCTCCATGAATGATCTGGTAGAAGCAACCGGCCTGTCCCGCAGCACGATATACAATTCCTTTGGGGGCAAGAAAACGCTTTTTGCGCTTGCCCTTAAAGAATACCGGAGGGTCACCACCGAGAATGTCGCGCTGATCTCCCGGCCTGGTGATGTAAGAAGCAACCTCCGGGCACTGTTAACATCCATCGTTGACAACGAGCTGAGCGACCATGAGGGTTTTGGCTGTTTTGCCGCCAACAGCAGCCTGGAGGTTTCCGGCCGGGATCCGGAACTCAGCGCGCTGGTCGCGCAGCATTTCGAGCGGCTGGAGAGCGGATTGCTGCGCCTGCTAAAGCGCGGCCAAAAGGCCGGAGAAATTTCGCCTGATCAGGATTGCCAAATGCTGTCCCGGTACTTTGTTGCTGTAATACAAGGCATTAGAGTTGTCAGCAAAGGGCTCCCAGCGGCCTGCCGCCAGCCCTATCTGCACAGTATCGTCGAAGCCTCCATCGAAACGGTGTAACATTAGCATGAAGTTCTCCTATTGGTTGCTGACTGTTGTGGAATGATTGTTCCATAAGCGGTTTTAAATGCGGCCACCCCGGTGGGGCCAACACCACAGCGGTCGCTGGAACCCAAGAAACAGAGGTTAAACATGACAACGGACGCAATTTCGCCGCCACCCCGTTCCGCCCTGTGCGTGGCAGTTCTGGGAACCGGGCTGATGGGGGCCCCGATGGCACGCAATATCGCTGCGACTGGCTGCCAGGTCAGTGTATGGAACCGCTCCCCAGGCAAGGCTTTACCCTTGGCGGCGCCGAATATCACAGTAGCTGCGGATCCCGCTGAGGCGGTTCAGAACGCCAGAGTCATTGTGACCATGCTGAAAGACGCAAGGGCCATCGCAGAAGTCATGTCGGCGCTGCCGGACGCTGAGGCCATGCCGGAGAAACCTGTCTGCTGGCTGCAGATGAGCACAGTCGGGCCGGCCGACATGTCCGGGCTGAAGACGCTGGCGGACCGCAAGGGGCTCACCCTGATCGATGCACCAGTGCTTGGCACCCGCCAACCCGCTGAGGCCGGGCAGCTTCTAGTGCTGGCTGCCGGTCCGGACAGTACTAAGGAAGCTGTGCAGCCGGTACTGGATGCTGTTGGTAAAGCCACCCGCTGGCTGGACACCGCCCCCGGAATGGCAACCCGGCTGAAGCTGGCGCTGAACAGCTGGGTTTTCGCACTGACCCATGGAGCGGCAGAGAGCCTGGCCCTGGCTCGCGGCCTGGGACTGGATCCGGAACTGGTGGCGGACACTCTGCGTGGCGGGCCACTGGATACCCCCTTTTTCCAAATGAAAGCCCAGGCCATGGCATCGGGAGATTTCACTCCGGCTTTCACCATAGACAACGCCGTCAAGGACAGTGGGCTGATCCTTGATGCCGCTCGGGAGGCAGGCGTGCGGGCGGATTTGGCCGAGGCAGGCCTGAACCGCTACCGGCGGGTGCAGGCGCAAGGCCGGGGCGATGCCGATATGGCAGCCTCGATCCTTGCCTGAAGTCCGCAGCGGCGGCCATTGGGCCGCTGCTCTCAAGAATTTATATATTTACAGGATCTGACTATGAGCAATTTTCTCGGCAAGCGGCTGCGCATTGGCGTTGCCATCCCGTCAACCAACACCTCAGCGCAGCCTGAAATGGAGGACATGCGCCCCTTTGGCGTCACCAATCACATCGGCAGGATGCTCATTGATGACGATTCCCTGACCCATACGGACGGCTTTAACCGGGTGATTGAAAACATCCGCAGCTCCACCCCGGACGCCATCCGCAGCCTGCGCCATTGCGGCACCGGGGCGATCATTGCTGCGGTATCGCCAGATGGCTATTGGGAAGGCCACGCTGCGCATGAGGCATTGCATGGCCGTCTTGCGGAAGCAGCAGGTGGTGCAAAGATCATTATGAGCGCAGATGCAATCCTGGCAGCGTTGAAGGCACTTGGCGGAATCCGGCGAATTGGCCTTATTTCGCCCTATCTGGAACTGGGCGATGAACCGGTTTCGCGGTTCTTCACCGACAGCGGGATCGAGGTTGCGGCCACGCATGGGCTTGGTGGGCGGACGCCGTCAAATATCTCGGACGTTTCCCCGGCAAACCTGCGTGACGCGGTGCTGGACGTTGACGGACCGGATGTGGAAGCCATTGTCCAAGTGGGAACCAATGTTCCCATGGCGGATTTTGCCGCTGCCGCGGAAACCTGGATTGGAAAACCGGTGCTGTCGAATAATGCGGTTCTTTACTGGCACGCTTTGCGCAGCTGCGGCGTGACCGACCCGATCTCCGGCCGAGGTTTTCTCTACGAAAACCACTGACTCGTTCCGTAGCAGGCGTACCTGCTGCTGGCATCTAATCCGAATAGCAGCATTCTCACTGCCGGCCTGCCTCGGCGGTGAGTGGCCACCAGTTTTGTAACGAACATTCCAATACTTGACAGGACATACCATGAGCACCCCCAACTCGCTCCTCTCCAGACCCGTTACCGCCCGCCCGCAGCAGACCGATATCACCCGTGCGCTGCTGCGCACTGCGTCGGAACGCACCTCGCTGATTGATATGCTGATGCTGCAGGTGCGCTGCCGCGGTGAAGAAATCGCGGTTTGCGATGATACCAGCGCACTGCGCTATAGCGATCTGGCTGAATATGCCGCCCGCCTGGCCGCCCGACTTAAACGCACAGGTGTCGGCGCGGGAAGCCGGGTGGGGCTGTTCGCGGACTCCTCGGCCGAGATGATGGCCGGCCTCTGGGGTATTCTGTTCTCAGGCGGCGCCTATCTGCCACTGGGCACTGATTACCCGGTGGACCGGCTGAGCTATATGATCCGCGATGCGGGTATTGACGTGATTGTCACCCAGGCCAAGCTGCGCGGCCGCTTGGCCGAGATGATCCTGCCGGGAGTTACCGTGATCACCTTGGATGCGCTGGATGCGGTCCCTGGCCGGGAAGACAGCGATTGTTTGTGCGGCCCTGCGCTGCTGGCGGATGATCTGGCCTATATGATCTACACTTCCGGCACCACCGGTGCCCCTAAGGGGGTTGGCATTTCCCATGCGGCGATCCTCAACCAGCTGTCCTGGCTGCAGACTGAGCAGAAGCTGCGTGTAGGCGAAGTCATCCTGCAGAAAACCCCCGTCAGCTTTGACGCCGCCCAGTGGGAGCTGTTGGCAGTCTGCTGCGGCGTTCAGGTGGTGATGGGCCGCCCCGGCGTCTACCGCGACCCGGAAGCGCTGATTGAGCAGGTCAAACAGCATGGGGTTACTATGCTGCAGGGGGTCCCGACCTTGCTGCAGGCATTGGTTGACCTGCCGGAATTCGAAACTTGCACCAGCCTGACCAGCCTGTTCAGCGGCGGTGAAGCCTTGACCCGCAAACTGGCCGCCCGGATTTTTGAGTCCCGCCCCGGCTGCCGTCTGGTGAATCTTTACGGCCCGACCGAATGCACCATTAACGCCACCGCCCATACGGTGGATCCGGCAGCGCTAAAGAACGGCCCGGAGATGATCCCGATCGGCCAGCCAGCTGCAAATACAAGCTGCTGGATTCTGGATGGAAATCTACAACCTGTTGCCGACGGCGCAGCCGGGGAGCTCTATATCGGCGGCCGTCAGCTGGCCAATGGCTATCATGATCGCAGCGAACTGACCGCCGAGCGTTTTATCACCTGGATCAGCCCGGCTGGCGGCATGCCGCTGCGGCTGTACAAAACCGGGGATCTGGTGCGGCGCAACCCCGATGGCAGCCTGCAATTCCAGGGCCGCGCCGACAATCAGGTCAAATTCCGCGGCTACCGGATTGAACTGGATGAAATCCGGTTGGCGATTGAGAACCACGACTGGGTCAAGGCCGCCGGGGTGTTTGTGAAACCGCATGCCCGCACCGGCCAGCCGGTTCTTGCTGCCGGTATTGAGCTGAACCCGCGTGAAGCGCCGCTGATGGATCAGGGCAATGCCGGTGCCCACCACCACAGCAAGAAAAGCCGCCTGCAAGTGCGCGCGCAGCTGTCCGGCGCGGGCTTGCGCAGCACGGCGGAAACCGAAGGGCGCAAAACCTATGCCTTGGCGGGGGCCGATGCGGACGCAGCCCAGCGGCAGCTGGCTTTTGCCCGCAAGACCTATCGTTTCTACGAAGGTGGAGAGGTCTCGGCCGAGGATGTGCTTGCGGTTCTGGCGCAGCCGGAACAACCGGCCTCAGCCGCAGGCGGGCTTGAGACGCTCAGCGCCGGCGATCTGGGTTTTCTGCTGCGCTGGCTAGGTCAGTTCACCAGCGGGGAACGGCTGCTGCCCAAGCATGCCTATGCCTCACCGGGCGCATTGAACGCGACACAAGTCTATGTAGAGCTGGCCAATGTGGCGGGGTTTGAGCCCGGCTATTACTATTACCATCCGGCCCGCCATGAACTGGTTCTGACAGCGCCGCGCGCGGCCTCGGCCAAGCCGGTAATGCAGCTGCATTTCGTGGGAAATATTCCGGCGATTGAACCGGTTTACAAAAACAACATCCGCGAAGTTCTGGAATTTGAGACTGGCCATATCCTGGGCCTGATGGACCATGTCCTGCCGGCGCATGGGCTGGGCATCGGTGCGGGCACGGATGCGCCGGACGCGCTGCCCCATCTGCAATGCGGCCCGGATCATATCTATATTGCGGGCTATGCGGTCACTGCACATGCCGACCGGCAAACAGATCTGCCGGTGGATTTCTATGTACAGGCGCATGGTAGCAAGGTGTCGGGATTGGAGCCGGGGCACTATGCCTACCGCGATGGCGGCTTGCAGCCGTTCTCGGGCCACATCATGGAACAGCGCCATGTAATCGCCATCAACCAGCGGGTCTATCAGCGCGCCAGCGGCATGATCTCGATGGTCAGCCGGGATGCGGAGCGCTGGCACGCCTATATCGACCTGGGCCGCAGCCTGCAGCGGGTGCAGCAGAACAGCCGCCGGATCGGGACCATGTCGTCCGGCTACAGCTCCAAATCGGGAAATGATCTTGTTGCGGCGGTCCGTCTTAAGGACATCCTGAGCGCGCAAGGCTTTACTTCCGGTGCCTGTTACAGCGCCGTTTTCGGCAAGGTCAGCGCCGAACAAATTGCGCATGAAGGCATGCACGAAGACAGCGTGCATATGGAAGGTCCGGCTGAACTGATCCGCCGCGACCTGCAGTCCGCGCTGCCCGACTATATGGTGCCCAGCAAGCTGGCACTGGTGCCGTCGATCCCCTGCAGCGCGTCGGGCAAAGTGGATGTGAATGCCCTCAAGGCGCTCCTCGAGTTCGACGATGCCGCTGCCGAACGTGAGATCATCACCCCCCGCAACGATACGGAAACCCGGTTGGCTGGGATCTGGTGCGCGCAAATGGGCATCGAGGACGTATCGGTACAGGACGATTTCTTTGAAATCGGCGGTGACTCGCTGAAGGCCGTCAAACTGGTGCAGGGCATCAACCGGGCCTTTGAGGCCAGCCTGCCGGTGCAGGTGCTGTTTGAGGACACGACGATCGAGGCACTGGCACGCCGGTTGGATGGCGGCAGCGCAGACTCCAGCCTGTCGCGTGCAGTACCATTGAAGAAAGGCACAGGCGGCCCGGTATTCTGCTGGCCCGGCCTTGGCGGCTACCCGATGAACCTGCGCCATCTTGCGCGGGAGATTGACACGCCCCGTCCCGTCATCGGCGTGCAGGCCTCGGGCGTGAACCCCGGCGAACAAGTCTGCGGTTCGATCCAGGAAATGGCAGCCCGCGACGCCGAACTGATCCGTCAGGCGCAGCCGGAGGGGCCCTACACGCTCTGGGGATATTCCTTTGGAGCACGGGTGGCCTATGAGACCGCCTACCAGCTGGAGCAGGCGGGCAGCGAGGTAGCGGAGCTGACCCTGATCGCGCCAGGCTCCCCGGAGCTGCCCGACGGCGATCCGGTGCGCGCGGATGAGGCCGCGCTGTTCCGCGATCCGTCCTTCCTGACCATCCTGTATTCAGTCTTTGCGCAGACTATCGCTGCGGACCGGGTGGCCCCGGTGATCGAACAGGTCTCGGATCTGGATGGCTTCGTATCGTATATCGCTGCCGAAAAGCCGGATCTCGACCTGGGCATGATCGGCCGTATCACCCGGTTGGTGGCACAGACCTATGCGCCGGAATACGGGCTGCAGATGGAACAGCGCCAGGTGACCGCGCCGGTGCGCCTGTTCAAGGCATCAGGCGACAATATCTCCTTCCTGGAGGAAGCCACCCGCACTCTTGCCGCTCCGGCGCCGGTCCACACGCTTGCTGCGGACCACTATCAGCTGCTCAAACCCGGCGGCGTTGCTGAGTTGGCCGCTGCAATTCGCCGCCACGTTCCGGCATGGCAGCCACCCCGCCCTGAAACCCGTAATCTGCAAGAGGCCTGAACCCATGCCCCACGTCATTATCAAACATTTCGACGCCACTCTGACGGCGGAACAGCACGCCGCCCTTTGCGACGCCATTACCCGGTCGGTCACTCAGGCCTTTGGCTGCTCCCCGCACGCGGTCTCCATCGCATTGCGTCCGGTGGCGCCGGATGACTGGCACGGCAGCGTCTTTGTCCCGGACATCAAAACCCGTCCGCAAGAATTGATCAAATCGCCGGATTACTCGGCGGTTTGACCCCCGCATACAACCTATTGAAAGGACACCCCATGACCACACGCATTGCCAAAGCGTCACCAGCGTTACTGCTGGTCGCGATATTCCTGATCTCACTGAACCTGCGCCCGGCTGTCGCTGCCATCGGCCCGCTGGTGTCACAAATCCTAGGCGATACCGGTGTCAATTCCACTATCATCGGCTTCCTGACCATGATCCCCGTGTTTCTGATGGGCATTGGTGCCATCTATGTGCGCCAGCTGCGTGCGGCATTGGGCGAGCGCGGCGGCATCACGCTGGGCGCGCTGATCATCGCCCTGTCCTGTGCCGCCCGCATGTGGCTGCCTACCGGTGCCGGCCTTCTTGTCACCGCCGCCGGGGCCGGGATTGGCATTGCCATGGTGCAATCGCTCATGCCGGGCTTCGCCAAGCGCAATTTCGGCGCTGCAACCGGCCGGGTGATCGGCCTCTACTCCACCGGGATCGTGGCGGGGGCTTGCATCGCAGCGGGTACGGCTGCAGGGCTAGCGTCTTCGCTGGATTGGACGGGTACTCTGGCGGCCTGGGGCCTGCCCGCAGTTCTCGCGGTTCTGATCTGGGCCATGGCCGCGCGTAACGCCGATAGCGAACGCACAGCGCCTGCCCCCGCAGCGGGCACCACGCCGCCGCAGTTCTGGCGCAGCGCGCGCTGCTGGTCGCTGATGCTGTTTTTCGGGGTTGGCACCGGCGCCTTCATGCTGGTGATGGCCTGGATCCCGCCCTTTTACCTGGAACAGGGACTGGATCAAGGGGCCGCAGGCCTGTTGCTGTCGGTGCTGACGGTGATCGAAGCGGCAACAGCCTTGGGCGTGGCGGCTTTCATTCACCATTTCCCGGACCGCCGCGGCCCGCTGGTTGTTGCGCTGATCATGACAGCTTTGGGTTTCGGCGTGCTGTACACCGCCCCGATTGACATGTCCTTCCTGGCAATGGCGTTGCTGGGTGTTGGCATCGGCATTCTGTTCCCGCTGTCAATCATTGTAGCCATCGATCACGTTGATGATCCCACAACCGCAGGCAACTTCACCTCTTTCGTGCAGGGCGGCGGCTATATTCTGGCAAGCTTCGTGCCTTTGTCCGCTGGTGCCGTTCGGGATGCAATGTCAGACCTTAGCAACGTCTGGCTGGTGATGGCGGCAGGTTCGCTCCTGATGATCTTCTTTGCTGTTCGCTATTCTCCTGAAAGCTACAAACGCTTCTCCACCATGCTGCGCAGCGTTTCCCTGGACCGCGGACTGCGCGCAGCCAGCTGACACCAGTTCCTCCCCAAGCAGGCTCTATCCTGCCGCGCTATCCCCGTTGCAAAACGGGGATAGCATCTGTTGTGTTGATGCTGATGAAAAAATGTACCGAGCACCTGTATTGTTCAGACGGTTTGAGCGGCCCATTTCCGGCGGGATTTGCAGAGTGCATTGACGATTGTTACAAGCTTGCGGGCAACGGCAATAAGGATGACTTTGTGCGGATTATGGCGGCCCTGGCTGCCGAGCAACGCAAAGAGAATACGATCATGATCCCCTCTCGGGACATCACTGAGTGATGCCCTGCCTGCCAGTGGACGCGACCTATCTTAAGGCACACCGCACCGCGACCAGTATGGCCGTGAAAAAGGGGGGCGTGGCCGCCTGACCGGCAGAACCAAGGGGGGCATGAATACCAAGCTGCTTGCGGTCTGTGATAGCCAAGGGCGCCCGATCAACCTGTTTGTTGCCGCCGGGCAAGTCAGCGGCTGCATCGGTTCCCGGGCTTGGCCCAGCAGTCTGCCAAACGTGGACTGGCTGCCCGGTGATCGCGGGCATGACGCCGATTGGTTATGATACCTGACCCTGGCTGGCGCGGTCGCCCAAGGTGACATCCAGGGTTATTTCCTTGCCCCTGCGCAGCACGTCGATCTGTGCTGCCTCCCCTGGCGCATTCGCCGCCACCGCAGCTGTCAGGTCGCGCAGTTCGGTGATGCCGCTGTCGCCAAACCGCAGCACCACGTCGCCAGGTTTGAGACCGGCCTCCGCCGCAGGGTTGTCAGCCGCCACGCTTTCGATCACCACGCCCTTGCCTGCCTCGCGGCCCAGGACATTGGCGGCGTCCTCGGACAGCGGTTTGATTTGCACGCCCAGCCAGCCGCGGGTGATCTCGCCATCATCTTCCAGATCAGCGACGATCTTCTGCACCATGTCCGAGGGCACGGCAAAGCCGATCCCGACCGAGCCGCCGCCGGGCGAATAGATCATAGTGTTGACGCCGACAACCTCACCTTCGGCATTGAACAGCGGACCGCCGGAATTGCCCCGGTTGATCGCCGCGTCGGTCTGGATGAAGTCATCAAACGGCCCGGCGTTGATATTGCGGGAGGTGGCCGAGACGATGCCCGATGTCACCGTGCCTGCCAGGCCGAAGGGGCTTCCCATGGCCAGCACCTCATCCCCCACCCGCAGCGCGTCTGAGGATCCGAATTCCACCACGGTAAGCGGTGCGTCTGCCTCGACCTTAAGCAGGGCAATGTCGGTCAGCGGGTCGGCCCCGATCACGGTTGCTTCATGCACGCTGCCATCGGCCAGGGTGACGGATACGGTCTGGGCATTGTCGATCACGTGGTGGTTGGTGACGATCAGCCCGTCCCCGGAGATCACGAAGCCGGAGCCAGCGCCCTTCACCGGGCGGCTGTCGTCGAACCGGGGCATTTTGCCGCCGAACCGGCGCATGAACTCTTCCATGAACTGGTCATTCGGTATGGTTTGCCGGCCGGAAGCCGGCTGCGCCTTGCCAGTCACCTCGACAAACACAACCGCAGGCGAGAAGGTTTCGACCAGATCCGCATAACCGCCCGCCGGCACCGCCAGAGCGGGCGCAGGCGCCAGGGTAAACATCGCCGCTGCTGAGGCGGCAGCGGTCAGGGCAAAGGCAAACCGTTTAGGAGCGTAGGTTTTGGGCATCTTCATTTCCTTGCGTTGAAGTGATGCAAGGCAGATGGCGGGTGCGGATTTCAATGTCCTGACGTCTTCTATACAGATCTGTAATGTGTGCAGAGGCGCGGCACGGTGTATCACCGGGCCGGCAGCAAAGCGGGGGAAGCCTTGAAGATCCTGGTGATGGAAGACGACACGACAACGGGGCCTTATGTGGCCACGGGATTGCGCGAAGAGGGGCATAGTGTTGACCTTGTCACTGATGGACGCGAGGGGCTGCTGCAGGCCAACGCGGCTGATTACGACGTGCTGATCATCGACCGGATGCTGCCCGGCCTGGACGGGCTGAGCCTGATCAAGACCCTGCGCGGCGCCGGGCTGCGCACGCCTGCCATCATGCTGACCGCGCTCAGCGGCGTGAACGACCGGATCGACGGGCTAGAGGCTGGGGCGGATGATTACCTGGTCAAACCCTTCGCCTTTGGCGAGTTGTCCGCCCGTGTTGCTGCCCTCGCCCGCCGCCCGGGGCTGCAGACACAGGAAACAGTGCTCCGGGCTGGTGATCTGGAGATGGATCTGGTCCGCCGCACGGTGACCCGCGAAGGGCAGGCGATTGACCTGCTGCCGCGCGAATTCCGCCTGCTGGAGCATTTGATGCGCCGCAAGGGCCGGGTGCAGACCCGCACCATGCTGCTGGAGGCGGTCTGGGACATCAGTTTCGACCCGCAGACCAATGTGGTGGAGACCCATATCTCCCGTTTGCGCGCCAAGATGGACAAGCCCTTTGCCAGCGATCTGATCGAAACCGTGCGCGGTGCGGGGTACCGGATTGCCGGGTGACCGGCGGATCCGCACGCGGGCTTTGCTGCGCTCGTCGCCGATGCGGCAGTCGTTGTGGCTGTCGCTGCTGTTTGTGGCGGCCAGTGCGCTGAGCCTTGGGATCACCTACTATGTTGCGCATGGTGCCCAGCGGCAGGCGATCGAGGAGAGCCTGACACAGGATATGGCGGGTTTCCGGGCAACGCCTTCCGCCGCTGCACTGGCCGCATTGGTCAATGCCGAGACCGCCGAGACCGATCCGCAACGGCGTCTGCTCAGCTACCGCCGCCCGGGCGGGCGGATCGTGGCCGGCAATGCGGCGATCATGCAGCAGCAGGAAGGGTTCCGGGTCGTGGCACTGGGGCCGGCTCCGGTTGAGATTACCGGCCGCTTTATCTCTCTTAGCGAATACATCCACGGCGGGCTGCTGACCGTCGCGCAGACTGCCAAGCCTCTGGACGACCTGCGGCAGACCTATCTGCGGGTGCTGTTTTTCAGCCTGCTGCCGGCCATTGCCATCGCAGTCCTGGGCGGCGTGCTGCTGGCGCGGCGCTCGGCCCGGTCGCTGGCGGGGATTGAGCACACCCTGTCGGCGCTGACCTCCGGCGATCTTGGCGCTCGGGTGCCGGAAGCGGCGCGCCGGAGCGACATCACCCGCATCGGCCAGAGCGTGAACCGCATGGCCCGGGCACAGCAGCAATCAACCGAGGCGCTGCGGCAGGTCTCTGCCGATATTGCCCATGACCTGAAAACGCCGATCCAGCGGGTGGCGGTGCAGCTTGCCCGCTTGCAGGAAATACCGGACCTGCCGTCAGATGCGCAAACGCTGGCGGATCAGGCACTTGCGGAGACCCACGGCATCACCCGTACTTTTCAGGCGCTGCTGCAGATTGCCCAGCTGGAGGGGGGCACGCCGAGATCGCGGTTCGAACCGGTGGACCTCTGCGAAATCGCAACGACCTTTGCCGAAATCTATGAACCGGCCGCAGAAGAGCAAAACCGGGGGTTCACGCTCAGCCTGCCGCAGGCGCCGGTCCTGGTCAGCGGTGACCGGGCGCTGCTCGGCCAGTTGCTGGCAAATCTGATCGAAAACGCCCTGCGCCACACGCCGGAAGGTTCCGGCATCAGCCTGTCGCTGCAGCACAACAGGGAGACAATCCTGTCCCTGCGCGACCACGGCCCCGGTATTCCCGAAGCCGAGCACCAGAATGTGCTGCGCCGCCTTTACCGCTTGGAACAAAGCCGCACCACCCAGGGCAGCGGTCTCGGCCTCAGCCTGGTGGCGGCAATTGCCGAGCTGCATGGCGCCAGGCTGACCCTGTCCGATGCAAATCCCGGCTTGCAAGTTGAGGTGGCCTTCAGCGGTTAGCGCGCTGACCTGAGCTCGTTCAGCGCCTCAGCCAGCCGTTTGACCAGCCGCGGAATAATCCGCTCATCAACGCCGGAAAACCCAAGCACCAGCGCCGCGCGCCCAATCGGCTCGATGCAGTAGACCGAGATTGGCAGCGAGTCGATGCCCGCCGCCAGCAGTGCGCGGTGGGCCGTCTCGTCATCAATCCCGTGTTTCAGCCAGGCCACCATATGCATCCCGGCATCTGTGCGTTGCGGCTCCAGCCAAGCCGCGCAATCACGGCTGAGGGCCTCAAACAGCACATCCCGGCGGACCCGGTATAGCTTGCGCATCTTGCGGATATGCTCGGTGAACCGTCCGTCCGCCATAAAACACGCCATCGCCTCCTCCACCACGGCGGAGGAGTTCTGCCCCAAAAGGTTGCGCGCCGTGGCAAAGGTTCCGGCAAACTCGGGCGGCACCACCACATAGCCCAGCCGCATTGCCGCAAACATCGATTTCGAGAAGGTGCCCACGTAAAACACCCGCCGCGCGCTGTCCAAGGCACTGAGCGCGGGCAGCGGCCGGCCACGGTAGCGGAACTCGCTGTCGTAATCGTCTTCGATGATCCAGGCGTTGTTCTCCTGTGCGTAATTCAGCAGTGCCAGCCGCCGCCCCAGGCTCATCGTGGTGCCCAATGGCTGCTGATGCGACGGTGTGGTGAAAATCAGCGCGGGCTTCGGATACCGGCGGACGGCATGGTCCAGATCCAGCCCCTCGCCGTCCACCGGCACCGGTGCCACATGGGCCCCCATAATCTGCATCACGTCCCGCCCTGCGATATGGCCGGGGTTTTCGTACCAGACCGTATCCCCCTGATTGAGTAATACAAAAGCAATCAGAACAAAGGCTTGCTGCGCGCCGGAGGTAATGATGACCCGCTCCGCATCAACCTTCATGCCGCGTGCATCACCCAGATGGCGGGCAATCGCCACGCGCAGGGCTGCATTGCCATTCACCTGCCCGTAACTCAGGCTGCGCCGCGCGTTCCGTTCCATGGCCCCGGCCATGTATTTCTGCCAGAGCTTCGCAGGAAACTGGTCCAGCGCAGGCACGCCGGGGCGAAAAGGAGCCGTCTCGCCGTAGCGGGCAAGGGACTTTGACGCGGTGATGGTTCGCGCGTGGTCCGAAATCTCGAAATCTGCCGGTTTTTCTCTGTGCCGCGGTGCGCGGACCTGCGGAAAAGCCTCTGTATCCAGCCCCTCGGCAACAAAAGTGCCGGCTCCGGTTTTCGCTTGGGCATAGCCTTCGGCAATGATCTGTTCATAGACGTTCTTGACCGTGATCCGTGAAATCCCCAGCTCCTGTGCCAGCTCGCGGGTGGAGGGCAGCTTTTGCCCCGGGGCAAGCGAACCGTCCAGGATCAGCCGCCGCAAGGAGGCATCCAGCTGCCGGTAGATCGGCACCGGGGAGTCGCGTTCGATTGTGAAACCTTGCAGCAAGGCGCCGCCCGGGGATTTTGGCATTGGTCCAAGTGGGTCTATAGTTGGGTCTATAACGGGTATATTTGATGTGCCCACTCTTTAGTAGTCTCAATCCAAACTGGTGCAAAACGCGCCACGGGTTCACGAAGGTTTGAGGCCGATCCATGACCAGAATCGAAGATTACGCATTCCCCAAGGGGCTGGACCTGCTGCGGTCCTGGCAGGCGGGCGATGCTGAAGCCAAAGCAGAAATGAAGCGGGTGTTCGACGCCGCTATCGCTGGCGGTTTCGATGCCAATTTCGGGCAAAAGGCCGACCCGAACCGGGTCAACAGCGTCGCCTCGGTGCACATGCTGGCGCTGGCGGTGCTGAATGATCTTTATGGGATCGAGACCCGCGAGTATTACCACGAGGATCCCTATCGCTATGTCCGCGCCAACCTTGCGGTCAGCCGGCTGTTGGGGGTGAACAAGTTCTATATTACCTGGGCGCTGTATGCCTGGTCCTGCGAGCCGCTGGGCCAGACCATGATGTACCCGGACAAATACCCGCCTGGCGCCGACCCCGATAACATGCTGATCAACAAGGACAACTGGCGCGACTTGAAGACTCCGGAATTCACCACCGGCGTGCCGCTGGCGATCACCAAAATCCTGCGGGTGCATGAGGAGCTGACCGGCCTGCCGCCGCTGTTGCAGATCACTGCGCCCTACAGCCTGGCCGCCGATATCTATGGGCAAGAACCGCTTTTGGGCGATGTTGTGAATGATCCGGATGAGGTGAACGCACTGCTGTATCACCTGGGCGACGTTGTGCTGGGGCCGTGGATGGACCACCATATCGCCACCTTCCCGAACGGCTGGATCGAACTGTCGGACGCCTCCGGCTCGCCCTTCTTTATCGGGCCTGAGAACTGCAAAAACATGTCGATCCGCGCGATCCGGCACATGCTGCGGGACAAGCCCTATGCGGACCGGGTGTTCGACAATAACTACCGCGGCGACCACGTGACGCTGGCCAGGAAGAAAGACCGCCGCTCCCGCCGCCGCGGCGGCACCGAGGCAAGCACCGCTGCCACACCCGAACCGGCGCCTTTGGAAAACCCGGCCCTGTTGGAGCTGACAGATGCAAAGGTGAGCGTGAATCCGGTCTTCATAATGCGGCTGGCTGCGGACAAGGTTGACATCTCTTTCTATGAACAGCAGGCGATCGCCCGCAACATGCCGCTGACCTCGGGCATCGGCTCACCCGAAATCGACCGCAACAGCATCGAGGATCTGGACGCCACCAAGGCGGAAACCCGCGGGATGGCGCGGACCCATGTGGCGGCAATCCGCAATGTCTGCGCCCATGTGGACCTGCCCAAGGACAACCACGTCAGCCAGGCCTGGCCAAGCCACATCTATTTCGAGGACGTCAACCTGCACACAGAGTTCGATCTAGTCGAGGTTATTCTTGAGGAAGTTTATGGCGCGGAGCCGGTCCAGCGCCGTTCCTGAAGGTTTCACTCCCTGCCGGGACGTTTCTGTCCGGCAGCTACGGACCGGCCCAAGGGCCGGTCTTTTTTCAACGGAGCCTCAGACCTTCATCGGCTTGCCAGCCGCATAAGTCTGGGCGATGGAGCGGTCGTCGCCCAGGGTCTGGAGGATGAACAGCTCCTCGGACAGGGTCTCGGCCCTCTGCATCCGCAGATCCATCGCCGGAGTGGCGCGGGAATCCAGCACCACGATGTCGGCCTCGGTGCCGGCCTCCAGCGTGCCGATTTTGTCCGCCAGCCCCAGCGCCACCGCGTTGCCGCGGGTGATCCAGTGGAAGGCACGCAAGGGGTGCAGTTTCTGGTTCTGCAATTGCAGAACCTTGTAGCCCTCGTTCAGGGTCTGCAGCATCGAATAGCTGGTGCCGGCGCCGATGTCGGTGGCAATCGCATTGGTGATGCCGCGGCCGCGCAGGCCTGCATCGTCAAACAACCCGCTGCCCAGGAACAGGTTTGAGGTCGGGCAGAACACCGGCTTGGCGCCGGTCTCGGCCAGCGCATCGATCTCGCGCGGTTGCAGGTGGATCGAGTGGCCCAGCAGCATCTTCTCTGTCAGCAGACCGTAGGACTGGTAGACATCCAGATAATCCCGCGCCTGCGGGTACAGCTCGGCGGTAAAGGCGATCTCGTCGTGGTTTTCCGACAGATGTGTCTGCACGTAGCACTCCGGGTGCTCCTTCACCAGCGCGCCGGCCATTTCCATCTGGCCGGGGGTGGAGGTGATGGCAAAGCGCGGCGTGACCGCATACATGCCGCGGCCCTTGCCGTGGTATTTCGCGATCAGTTCCTTGGTGTCGTCGTAGCCGCTGACGGGCGTGTCCAGCAGGCCCTCGGGCGCGTTGCGGTCCATCATCACCTTGCCGCCGATCATCCGCATGTTGCGGCGTGCGGCCTCGGAGAAATAGGCCTCGGCGGAGGTTTTGTGGACTGAGCAATAGGCAACGGCGGTGGTCGTGCCGTGGCTGGTCAGCAAGTCAAAGAAATGCCCGGCCATATCAGCGCTGTGGCCGGGATCGGCAAAGCGGACCTCCTCAGGGAAGGTATAATTGTTCAGCCACTCCAGCAGTTGTGATCCCCAGGAGGCGATCACCTGCACCTGCGGGAAATGCAGATGGGTGTCGATGAAGCCGGCCATCAGGATGTTCGGGCGGTGGTCGATCACCTCGGCGCCCGCCGCCTGCGCGGCCAGATCGCCATAGCTGCCCTTGGCCAGGATCATACCGTCCGCCACCAAGAGCGCGCCGTCCTCGATGAACTCATAGGCGCTGGTGTCGTCAGCGCCTTGCGGCTCGGCGGTGAAGGTCAGCACCCGCCCGCGCAGCAGCGTCTGTTTCGATGTCATGTCTTTGATGTCCTTGGTTGGCAGGCAGGGGACCTATGCCCCCTGCCCCTTTTCATTTGGGATTATTCGCCTGCTGGCAAGTGCGGTGCTTTGGAGTCGATGCTGCCGTTTTCGGCTTTCTCTGTCTCATCCGCCTTGTGGAAGATCGGATAGATAAACAGGAAGGCAGCCGCGATCAGATAGCCCATTGCCACGCCGCTGAATTCCGGCCAGTGCAGGCTGGCAGAGTGGATCACGCCGACCAGCGACATCACCGCCGCCGCCAGGGCAAAGCCGCCCGCATTGCGGAAATCGCCGTCGATCACGCTGGCCACGATGGCACCCCAGATCAGACCGGTCAGGATGGCACCCTGGCTGAGCGCCAGATGGCCTTCGTAATGCGCGCCCTGCTGCAGCAGCGCTGCGGTCAGCTCAGCGTCACCCAGCTGGGCCATGCCGGTGGCACCCAATGCGCCCAATGCGCCGGCCAATGCACCCCACTTGATCACTAGGAAGGCCGAGACATGCGGCATCATCGCAATGGTTACCGCAGCGATATGGTCGGTCTTCACCGAATGCGCGGTATTGGTCACCAGGCTGAGCGCCACAAACACCAGCACCGGTGCGGCAGCGGCCACGGGGATCAGGTTGTTGAGGAACGCCAGGAGGCCAAAGAAGGCGGCAAAGGGGATCACCAGGCCAACGCCGATAATATAGCCCGAGCGCGCGCCCATCCGTTTATACGCAGGGTGGCCGATATAGGCGGTGGTCGGGAACGGCGAGCCGAAGACCGCACCGATCATGGTGCCGACACCGTCGGTCACCTGGCACAGGCCGACCGGGTAATGGTCGCCCGCCGCTTCGGCGCTTTCGACGTTGTTCATGGTCTCAATGAAGTTGTAGATCTGCACCGGCACCAGCACCAGGAACAGCTCCGGGTTGGCAAACAGATGCTGGATACCGGCGATCAGGTCACCGAAATAGGGGATCGGCAGGTAGACGCCCACACCCTCGAACGAGACCGAAGCCTTGCCCATTCCCAGCGCCACAACAGTGCCGACGATCAGTGCCAGCAGACCGGCGGGGATGTTGAACGGCAGCCGGTGACGGCCGACCAGGCCCCACAGGATGATGATCATCGAGGCAAAGCCGATGAACGGATCCTCGAATATCGTTGCCAGCGGCACGGTGCCGATGAACACCAGCGCGATGCCGCAGAGGGTGCCGAGCATACCGGCGCGCGGAGTCACGCGTTTAAGCCAGGGGCCAGCGATGGCGCCAAGGCCAGCCACGATACCGCCCATGAAGCCCGCACCAATGCCCACCTGCCAGGCCAGCATCGCGTCATTGGTTGACCAGTAGATCGGCCCGATCACCCCAAACAGATAGACGAACATCACGGGCGTTGAGATGCCATAGGGCAGCGCGGTCACGTCGCGCCCTTGTTTCTCGGCGGTGTGCTTGGCCAGCCAGGTGTAAACCGCGATACCGGCCAGGATCGCCACTGCGGCGCCGGGCACAATGCGGCCGAACACGATGTCCGCCGGCATGTTGAACACAAACTGACAGATGCCAGATAGCACGATCAGGTTGATCAGGTTGTCGGTGAACAACGCCCAAAATGCACTGAAGTCATTCCGCGCGAACAGTTTGTATGTGTAGCTCCGCCCTGTGGTCATGGCGGCCTCCTCCTATCAGAGGACGCAGTCCTTAACGGCTGATCACTCCAGCCGTGTCTCCCTCTGCGTCCGGTTGCTTGCCCGTTTGGGGCAAATCAATGCTCCGTGCTGGAGCGGACGCGGCAGTTTCAGAGGTCAATTCAGCGATCACTTCCGCAGCCACGAAGGCCGCGATGACGCTGGGCCGCTTGTCGCGGCTGCCGCTTGCCCCGATGGGGCAGATGAGACGGTCGGTTCGCTGACCGTCGCAATGGTCCCGGCACCAGCGGCGGAATTTCTCCCGCTTGGTGGCCGATCCGATCAGGCCCACGTATCCAGCATCGCCGCGCTGCAGGGCAGCGGAGGCAAGCAGGAAATCGAGTGCGTGATCATGGGTGAGAACAACAAAGGCGCTGCCCGCCGGGGCGGTGGCGATGTCGATCTCGGGAATGGCGCTTTGGCGGATTTCCACATCCGCTTGTGCTAGGGCCAGTTCTTCGTCGCGTTGGTCGATCAGGATGCAGCGCACCGGCATATGCTGGAACAGATCCGCCAGCGCCCGGCCCACATGGCCCGCGCCCATCACATAGACATGCGGCAGGGTCTGTTCATCAGCCTGTTCTTTGGCAATCGCGTTCTCGCGGTCCGCTTGGCGCATCTGCGCCAGCGACATCTCCACACGTCCGCCGCAGCACTGGCCGATCTCCGGCCCCAGCGGCACGTCCAGCGTGTCGCTGATCACACCCTGCTTCAGCATCCGCCGGGCGTGGTCGATGGCGATGTATTCCAGCTGGCCGCCGCCAATGGTCCCCCAGAGGCTCTCTGCCGCCACAAACATGCAGGTGCCGGCTTCGCGCGGGGAAGACCCGCGAACGCGGCTCAGGCGCACCTGCACCACATGTTTGCGGCTGGCCAGAAAACCCTGGAGGGAAAGGTGGCGGGCCATGGCTCAGCCCTGCCCTTTGAGGGTTTCGATCGCCATCAGCACGCGCTCCGGCGTCGCCGGGGCGTCCAGGCGGGGGCAGACCTTGTAGTCCGCGGTGCTGGCGACAGCCATCGACAGCGCTTCGAACACCGAGATGCCCAGCATGAACGGCGGCTCGCCCACGGCCTTGGACCGCTTGATGGTACGCTTCTTGTTCACCGACCATTGGGCCAGCTGGGTGTTGAAAATGCGCGGCCGGTCAGAGGCCAGCGGGATCTTGTAGGTCGAGGGCGCATGGGTGCGCAGGCGGCCTTCGCCGTCCCACCACAGTTCCTCGGTGGTGAGCCAGCCCATGCCCTGAATGAACGCGCCCTCCACCTGGCCCTTGTCCAGCACCGGGTTCAGCGAGCGGCCCACGTCATGCAGGATATCGGTGCGCTCCACCCGGTATTCGCCGGTCAGCGTATCGACCGACACTTCCGAGCAGGACGCGCCATATGCGTAGTAGAAGAACGGCTGCCCCTTGCCCGCCGCGCGGTCCCAGTGGATTTCCGGTGTCTTGTAGAACCCCGCAGCCGACAGCTGGACGCGGGCCATATAGGCCTCTTTCACCAACGTATCAAAGGGGATCTCCTCGCTGCCAACCCGCACTCGGTTGGGCAGGAATTCGACCTCCGCCTCGGAGACTTCATACTTCTCGGCCGCGAAATTGGTCAGCCGGGCAATGATCTGCTCCGCCGCGTCCAGCGCGGCCATGCCGTTCAGGTCCGAGCCGCTTGATGCCGCGGTGGCCGAAGTGTTCGGCACCTTCTCGGTGGTGGTCTTGGTGATCTTGATGCGCTCGAAATCCACTTGGAAGGCATCGGCCACAACCTGCGCCACCTTGGTGTTGAGGCCCTGCCCCATCTCGGTGCCGCCGTGGTTCAGGTGGATTGAACCGTCGTTGTAGAGATGGATCAGCGAGCCCGCCTGGTTGTACCAGGTCGCAGTGAAGGAGATGCCGAATTTCACCGGCGTCAGGGCAATGCCCTTCTTGATGATCTTCGATTCCTTGTTGAAGGCGATGATCTCCTCGCGGCGCTTGCGGTATTCGGCGCTTTCCTCCAGCTCCGTGATCAGCCGGTCGAGGATATTGTCCTCCACCTTCTGATGGTACGGCGTCAGGTCGCGCCCCTCTTCGCCGTAAAAATTGGCCTTGCGCACATCCAGGGGGTCCTTGCCGAGGGCATAGGCGATCTCCTCGATCATCCGTTCGGCAGCGACCACACCCTGCGGGCCGCCAAAGCCGCGGAAGGCGGTGTTGGAGACGGTGTTGGTCTTCATGGGTCTGCTTTTCAGCAGCACGTTCGGGTAGAAATAGGCGTTATCCGCGTGGAACAGCGCTCGGTCGGTCACCGGCCCCGACAGATCCGAGGAATAGCCGCAGCGCGCGGCAAAGCCGCCCTCAACCGCCTGAATGCGGCCCGCGTCGTCAAAGGCCACGTCATAGTCGATCACAAAGTCATGGCGCTTGCCGGTGGCGGTCATGTCCTGATCGCGGTCCGGGCGGATCTTGACCGGGCGATTGTGTTTCTTCGCAGCGATTGCAGCCACCGCGCAGAACAGGTTCATCTGGCTTTCCTTGCCGCCAAAGCCGCCGCCCATGCGGCGCACGTTGACGGTGACCGCGTTGTTCGCCACGCCCAGAACATGCGCCACCATATGCTGCGCCTCGCTGGGATGCTGGGTGGAGCAATGCACGGTCACATCCTCGTCCTCGCCGGGGATGGCAAAGGCGATATGGCCCTCCAGATACATGTGGTCCTGGCCGCCAACGGTCATCTGCGCCTTGATGCGGTGGGCAGCGCCCTTGCGCCCGGCCTCAACGTCGCCGCGCTCCAGCTTCAGCGGGTCGGTGATCATCGGATAACCCGCCTCCTGCGCCTGGACCGGGTCCAGCGCGTGCGGCAGCACTTCGTAATCCACCTGCGCCAGCTCAGCCGCGCGGCGGGCGGCGTGGCGGGTTTCGGCAATCACCGCAAACATCGGCTGGCCGTGGAATTCGATCTTATCGGTCGGGAATACCGGCTCGTCATGCTTGCCGGTGGGGCTGATGTCGTTGACGCCGGGAATATCATCGGCGGTCAGCACATCGACCACGCCGGGGGCGTTGCGCACGGCGCTGAGGTCGATGTCCTTGATATTGGCGTGCGCGACGGTGGACACACCCAGATAGGCATGCAGCGTGCCATAGGGTTCGGCGATATCGTCGGTGTATTCGGCGCGGCCGGTGACGTGTTTGATCGCGCTGTCGTGCTGGCGATCCTGATGCACGGCGCCGCTGATGGTCTGATGGTCTTTCATCTCAAATCCTCCTCAGGCGACGGCCAGCCGGACGGCTCCGGCGGTTCCCGCATCATGTTCCAGGTAGAAGCGGCGCAGCAGGTTGCTGGCCGTGAGCGCGCGGTACTCCGCGGAGGCGCGCCAGTCGCTCAAGGGGGTGAAATCCTGCTTCACCGCTTCCGCTGCCGCGTCGAACGCAGCCTTGCTCCAAGGCTGGCCGACCAGTGCGGCCTCGGCACCGGCGGCGCGCTTGGGCGTTGCCGCCATGCCGCCGAATGCAATGCGCGCAGCGGTTATCGTGCCGTCCTTCACACTCACGCTGACCCCGGCGGCGACCGAGGAGATATCCTCGTCCCGGCGCTTGGAGATCTTGTAGGCGGCGTCGATCTGTCCGTTCGAAGGCTGCGGAATGCGGATTGAGGCCACAAAGTCGCCCGGCTCCCGGTCCTGCTTGCCGTAGTCGATAAAGAACTCCTCCAGCGGCAGGGTGCGGCTGCTGCCCTGTTTCTGCAGCGTCACCTCGGCACCCAAAGAGATCAGCACCGGCGGCGTGTCCCCGATGGGTGAACCATTGGCGATATTACCGCCGATGGTCCCCATGTTGCGCACTTGCCAGCCGGCAATGCGGTCCCAATACGCGCTCAGATGCGGGAAGGCATTGCGGATCGCCGCCTCGCTTTCGGTATAGGTGACGCCGGCGCCGATGATCAGCGCCTCATCCGTCAGCTCCACCGCCTTCAGCGCCTCCAGGTGGGATACAAACACCACCGGAGAGATCGGCTTCATGAATTTGGTCACCCACAGGCCCACATCGGTGGAGCCCGCCACGATGGTTGCCTTGGGGTTCTCTGCCAGCACCGCTGCCAGATCGGCGACGTCCAGCGGCAGTATGGCGCGGTCGTCTTCAGGACCGGTCACCACACGGACCTGCGGCTGGATTGCCTTCAGCTCGGCGGTCAGGCTGTCACGCTCGGTGGTCAGATAGTCATTGGCCGGGGTGCCGTACTGGTTCACCGCAAGTGCGGCGCGCACAATCGGCTCATACCCGGTGCAGCGGCAAAGGTTGCCCTGCACGGCGGTTTCGACTTCAGCCTCGTTCGGCTGCGGGTTTTCCATCCACAGCGCATACAGCGACATCACAAATCCGGGGGTGCAGAAACCGCACTGGCTGCCGTGGTATTCCACCATGGCCTGCTGCACCGGGTGCAGACGGCCATTGGGACCGGAGAGATGCTCGACTGTTACCACATGGCAGCCGTTGAGCGACGCCAGGAAACGGATGCAGGCGTTGATCGCCTCATAACGCAGGGCGCCATTCTGCAGCCGCCCAACCAGCACGGTGCAGGCGCCGCAGTCGCCCTCGGCGCATCCTTCCTTGGTGCCGGTCAGGCGCTGTTCCAGGCGCAGGAAGTCCAAGAGCGTGGTGGTTGCCTTCACGTCCTGAAGTGTGATGTCCTGGCCGTTCAGCAGAAAGCGGATGTCGGTTTGATGTGTCATCTGGCCTCCGGAGTGTTGTTGGGCCGTCATGGCCCGCTTAGGTTTGTTTTACCCTGTCTGACTGCCCCGGTTAACGGGTGCAATTGCGAAAGGCTTTCAACACCTTGTTGAAAATGGTTAGGCTATAGGTGCCGGAACCGGCGTGCCCGCCGCCAGCTGCTGTGAAACGGCAAGCGGCAAACGCGCCCAGTAAAGGTCTGTAGAACATGTCTTATCTGGAATCGCTGCGGGTCTTTACCCGAGTCGTTGAACTGGGCAGCATCACCTCTGGCGGGCGTGATCTGCGGCTGACTCCCGCCGTGGCCAGCAAACGTATAAAGGAGCTGGAAAAGCACCTTGGCGTGCGTCTGTTCAACCGTACCACGAGGTCGCTGACCCCGACCGAGGCCGGGCAGCTGTTTTACACCGAAGCCAAGAAGGTTCTCGAATCGATTGAGGATGCCGAGGCGGTGGTCTCGCAATTCTCCGCCGCACCGCGCGGGGTAATCCGGGTGACCGCGCCCCTGGGCGTGGGCCGCCGCATCATCGCACCGCTGGTGCCAGGCTTTGTCGAGGACTACCCGGCGACCGAAATCCGGATGCGGATGTCGGACCGCAAGGTTGATATTCTGGCTGATGGTCTGGATGTGGCGTTCTTCATCGGCACACCGCACGATTCCACCCTGAAGATGCGCAAGATCGCAGATTGCGCCCGGGTTCTGTGCGCCGCGCCGGAGTATCTGGATCGCCACGGCACCCCGCAGCTGCCGGAGGATCTGCTGAGCGGCCACAATTGCCTGCTGCTGCGCTACCCGCGCTCACCCGAGTATTACTGGACGCTGGAAACGCCCGAGGGGCTGCGCAAGCTGGAGGTGTCGGGCAAATATGACGCCGATGACAGTGATGTGCTGACTGGCTGGGCGCTGGACGGGCGGGGTATCGTCAACAAGCCGCGGTTTGATGTGGCCGCGCACCTTCGCAGCGGCGCACTGGTGGAAGTATTGCCGGACACGCCGCCGGAGCCGACGATCTTCGGCTGCCTTTACCCGCACCGGAAATTGCAGGATCCCAAGATCCGCTTGTTTGTCGATTATGCGGTGAAACATGGGCTGGCGGCCTTCCGGCGCAGCGACGCGGGCGGGTAGGCGCCAAAGAAAAAGGCGGGCACCGCTGGCCCGCCTCTCAATAACGAGGGTTCTCGCCTTAGCAGCGGTGCGGATTTTCCTCGCAGTAAAGCAGATTGGCCGCGGCCCCGACAGCGGCTCCTGTCACCAGATTGCCGTCCAGCACAGCAGCACCGGCTGCGCCCGCGCCTGCGCCATAGACCAGCTGCTCGCCGGTGGTGTCGCCGCAAGCGGCCAGGGTGGTGCAGAGTGCAAATCCGATAGCGATGGTTTTCTTAAGCATTGCATTTCCTCCTTCAACGTCCAATCCCCGCAGTTTTGCCGCGGTCCCAAACGGCCGGTTCCCGGCGATTACCGCCGGAAAAGGGTGCCCGAAAGGGAATGGCGCTGTGGCTGAACAAGCCGGAAGACTCCGGGTATCCGGCGCAGCTGGGCAAACCCTGTAGCAGTATAACACATGGCGGGGCTGTCTGGTTCCATGCTCATGCTGCGGTGGGGGCGCAGGCGTGGTGGCGGACGAAAAAGGCCCCGCCACTGGGGCGGGGCCATTGGGAATGTCAGACGGTTTTGCGTCAGTTCGCGGCCAGTGCAAACGGCAGATCTTTGGCGGCGCTGCCGTACCAGCGGCGGATCAGGGCGCGCTCCTCGTCCTCCATATAGGTCACATTGGCGGGCGGCATCGCGTGGGTGGCGCCGGCCTGGAGATAGATGTCCTTGGCGTATTTCGCCACATCGGCCGGGGTTTCCAGCAGCACGTTCTTGGGTGCGCGGCGGATGCCGTCATAGTAGGGCTCGCGCGAATGGCACATGGCGCAGCGGCCCGGCACCACGTTCATCACATCCTCGAAATGCTGGTTGCTGGCAAAGACCTGTTCACTCTTGGTCAGCTCCCGCGTCTCAGACTCTTCATAGGTGTCCTGCTGCAGCGGTGCCTGGCTCAGGATCATAATGCCGATGAACAGGATCGCGGTCACCGGCCAGGTCCAGGTCGGGTTGCTGGTGCCTGCGTGGTTGCTGTTGAAGTAATGGCGGATGGTCACGCCCATCAGGAACACCAGCGCCGCGATCAGCCAGTTGTACTCGGTGGCAAAGGCCAGCGGGTAGTGGTTGGACAGCATCAGGAACACAACCGGCAGCGTCAAATAGTTGTTGTGGGTCGAGCGCAGCTTGGCGATCTTGCCGTATTTCGCGTCCGGCGTGCGGCCCTCCTGCAGGTCCTTCACCACGATGCGCTGGTTCGGCATGATGATGAAAAAGACGTTTGCAGTCATGATGGTAGCCGTAAAGGCGCCCAGGTGCAGCATAACGGCGCGACCGGTGAAGATCTGGTTGTAGCCCCAGCCCATCGCGACCAGCAGCACAAACAGCAGCACCATCAGGAAGGTCGGCTTTTCCCCCAGCGGCGACTTGCACAGGAAGTCATAGATGATCCATCCGATGGTCAGCGACGCGCCGGAAATCAGGATGCCTTGCCACAGGGCCAGATCGGCCTTGGCCGCGTCGATCAGATACAGCTCACCGCCGGCCCAATAGACGATCATCAACAGACCGGCACCCGACAGCCAGGTGGCGTAGCTCTCCCATTTGAACCAGATCAGATGCTCCGGCATGTTTTCCGGCGCCACCAGATATTTCTGGATGTGATAGAAACCGCCGCCGTGAACCTGCCACTCCTCGCCATGCGCGCCAACCGGCAGATGCGGAACCTTCCGCAAGCCAAGGTCCAGCGCGACGAAGTAAAAGGACGATCCGATCCAGGCAATGGCGGTGATGACGTGAAGCCAGCGGACCGCGAAGCCCAGCCAGTCCCACATGATCACGAGCTCTTCCATTGTTCTCTCCTCATAAGCTTTGACCCGAGACTAGAGCATGCCGCTATTTTCATGTATTAGGTAAAAAACCCAAGCTGTTTCAAAATAACACAAAGAATACATGAATGGCCTATCTCGACAACATCCGCACCTTCGTCCGCGTCTATGAACTTGGCAATATGTCCGCCGCAGCGCGCGACATGCGGATTTCGGCGGCGGTGGCATCGTCGCGGATTTCACAGCTGGAGGACCACCTGAATGTGCGGCTGTTCCAGCGCACCACCCGGCTGCTCAATCCGACCGAACAGGGCAACTTGTTTTACCACGGCGCGGTCAAGATCCTGGAAGCGGTGGATGAGGCTGAGGCCGATATCAGCAATGTGACGCAAACGCCCCGCGGCACGCTCTATGTGGCCGCACCCTTGGGGCTGGGGCAGCACCTGATTGCGCCGGCGGTGCCGAAGTTCAACGAGGCCTACCCGCTGATCTCAATCCGGCTGCGGCTGTCGGACCGCAAACTGGACCTGGCTGCCGAGGGGCTGGATGCGGCGTTTTTCCTCGGCGTGCCGGAGGATTCCAACCTGCGTATCCGCAAGATTGCCGATTGTGCCAGGGTACTGTGCGCCTCACCGGAATACATCAGACGCCGGGGCCAGCCTGCCAGCAGCGACGAGCTGAAGACCGAGGCGCATGATTGCTTGAACCTGCGTTACCCCGGCGCGCCGGAGTTCCAATGGCCGCTGCGCAGCGAGGACGGGGTCAAGCGGGTAACCGTCACCGGGCCGTTTGAATCGGATCACGGTGATGTGCTGACCAGCTGGGCGTTGGACGGGCATGGGATCATCCTGAAGCCGGTGTTCGAGATTTCGGAACACCTGGCGTCCGGCCGGCTGGTGCCGGTGCTGGCAGAGGAGCCGCCGGTCCCGATCCAGATGGCTTGCCTGTATGTCCACCGCCGCCACCAGGATCCCAAGGTGCGGCTGTTCATGGACTTCATGGTGGATCACATCCAGGCGTCCTTGCCCTCGGAATGAAAAAGCCCGCCCCAGTTGCCTGGGACGGGAACCGTCGGCGGATGCCAAGCGGGAGGAGAGGTGTTTTGGGGATTGCGGCTCAGCTGCCGCGGTAGGTGGAATAGCCGTAGGGCGACAAGAGCAGCGGCACGTGATAGTGGCTGTCTGCCTCGCTCATGCCAAAACGCAGCGGCACCTCATCCAGGAACAGCGGGTCAGCGCCGGCCTGGCCGGTAGCGCGCAGATAGCCGCCGGCATGGAACACCAGCTCATAGGTGCCGGTGGAAAATTCACCTGCCGGCAGGATCTGTTCATCGGTGCGCCCGTCGTCATTGGTGGTCAGGCTGCGCAGGTGAATGCGTTCGTTGCCGTCGATCCGGTAAAGGTCGATCTTCAGCCCTTCCGCAGGGCAGCCGCGGGCGGTGTCCAGCACATGGGTGGTCAGAAATCCGGTCATGCCAGCCTCCATTCAATTCTGTTGACTTAGATATGCGCTGTTCAGCCCCGTGCATACAGAAGGAAGAGTCAAAAAGTTCTTTCAAAAATATACTGAAAGCGGGGCGGGATTATCTGTTCTATACATATTAAAAAGACAGGAGACCTGACGTGACGCGCTATCCTCGTGACTTGCGCGGATACGGTGCTGCCGCACCTGATCCGCAGTGGCCCAATGGGGCCAAAGCCGCCGTGCAATTTGTTCTGAACTATGAAGAGGGCGGCGAGAATTGCATCCTGCACGGGGATGCGGCGTCCGAGGCCTTTCTATCCGACATTCCCGGCGCCGCGCAATGGCCCGGCCAGCGCCATTGGAACATGGAATCGATCTATGAATACGGCAGCCGCGCGGGGTTCTGGCGGTTGCACCGGCTGTTCACCGGCGCCGGTATTCCGCTGACCATCTATGGCGTCGCCACCGCACTGGCCCGCTCGCCCGAACAGGTGCAGGCGATGAAAGATGCGGACTGGGAGATTGCCAGCCACGGGTTGAAATGGGTCGAGCATAAAGACATGCCCGAGGACGAGGAACGCGCCGCGATTGCCGAGGCGGTGCGCCTTCATACTGAGGTCACCGGCGAGCGTCCGCGCGGCTGGTACACCGGACGTTGCAGCGCCAACACCGTGCGGCTTGCGGCGGAAGAAGGCGGGTTTGATTATATTTCAGACACTTACGACGACGATCTGCCTTATTGGCTGGAGACCGGCGAACATGATCAGCTGATCATCCCCTATACGCTTGAAGCCAATGACATGCGGTTTGCCAATTCGCCGGGGTACACCACCGGGGAGCAGTTCTTCCAGTATCTGAAGGATGCCTTCGACGTTATTTATGCCGAGGGCGAGGCAGGTGCTGCGAAGATGATGACCATCGGCCTGCATTGCCGCTTGATCGGACGTCCGGGTAAAATTGCAGGTCTCAAGCGCTTTATCGACTACATCCAGAAGTTCGAGGGTGTGTGGTGCCCGCGCCGCATCGACATTGCCGAGCATTGGGCAGAGACCCATCCGCCGGTAAAGCGCGAGCGCCCGAGCCGGATGGAGCGCGAGGATTTTGTCGCCAAGTTCGGTTCGATCTTCGAGCATTCGCCTTGGATTGCCGACCGCGCCTTTGATCTGGAGCTTGGCCCTGCGCATGACTGCGCCGCTGGTGTTCACAACGCGCTCTGCCGCAAATTCCGCACCGCCAGCGAGGACGAGCGCCTGGGCGTGCTGACCGCGCACCCGGATCTGGCGGGCAAACTGGCCGCCGCGGGCCGTCTGACAGCGGAGAGCACCTCGGAACAATCCAGTGCCGGCCTCGATATGCTGACGGACGAGGAGCGTGACTCCTTCACCCGGCTCAACACCGAGTATGTGGAGAAGCACGGCTTCCCCTTCATCATTGCGGTGCGCGACCACAACAAGGCGTCGATCATGGAGGCGTTCCACCGCCGTATCCACAATGACCGGGCGACCGAGTTCGAGGAGGCCTGCCGCCAGGTTGAGCGGATTGCTCAGTTCCGTCTGCAGGACCTGTTGCCATGAGCCGCTGGCTGACGGCGCTTCCGCTCACAACCGAAGCTTTTATGCCTTATGGCGATGTGATCGAAGTCACTGGCGCAGCGGACAAGATCATCAATCAGGGCATGTGCGGCCGTCACCACGACCGCGCCACCCTGGACTTCGGCGAGGGCGGGCGGGCCGGCATCAGCCTGTTTGACGCCAAGGCCCGCCACCTGCCGCACAAAGTGGACATGGTGGAACGCCACCCGGAGGGCAGCCAGGCCTTTGTGCCCGTCAACGGCGTGCCGATGCTGGTTGTGGTGGCGGATGACAAAGATGGCACCCCCGCCAATCTGCAAGCCTTCATCAGCCAGCCGGGTCAGTCCATCAACCTGTACCGGAACACCTGGCACGGGGTGCTGGCCCCGTTGGGCGCACCTGGCCAGTACATCGTGGTCGACCGCATCGGCACCACGCCAAATCTTGAAGAACACTGGTTCAAGGAGCCATTCACTGTGGTCTCAGACTGACCGCACAACTCGAAGCCGCCAACAAAAAACAAGAAGCGGTAAGATCCCCATGACCAACAGGAGAAGACATGGCTGATACTTCCATTGGCACGCCGGCACAGCTCCGCGACCCGAATTACACCCCGCCTTTGCACAAGGCGGTGCCGCTGGGCATCCAGCATGTGCTGGCGATGTTTGTTTCAAACGTGACACCTGCGATCATTGTGGCCGGCGCCGCCGGTTTCGGTTTCGGCTCCAACTCGCCCGATTTCCCGGAGCTGCTGTATCTGATTCAGATGTCGATGCTGTTTGCGGGCATCGCTACGCTGTTGCAGACTATCACCCTGGGCCCCATCGGCTCGGCGCTGCCGATTGTGCAGGGGACCTCCTTTGCCTTCCTGCCGATCATGATTCCGCTGGTTGCGGGCAAGGGTGTGGACGGGCTGGCCGCGCTGTTCACCGGCGTCATTGTCGGCGGCATCTTTCACGGGCTGCTCGGCACAGTAATTGGCAAGATCCGCTTTGCCCTGCCGCCGCTGGTCACCGGGCTGGTGGTGACGATGATCGGCCTGGCGCTGGTCAAGGTCGGCATCCAGTATGCCGCGGGCGGAGTTCCGGCCATCGGCACGCCGGAATATGGCTCGCTGTTGAACTGGTCAGCGGCGCTGGTGGTGATCATTGTCACCCTTGGCCTGAAATTCTTTACCAAGGGCATGCTGTCGGTCTCTGCCGTGCTGCTGGGGCTGATCGTTGGCTATGTCTACGCGCTGATGACCGGGATGCTGACGTTTGAGGCCGTCTCAGGCTCCTGGTCGCAAGCCGCCGCCTTTGCCCTGCCGCAGCCGTTCAAATACGGGGTCGAGTTCTCTGCCGCCGCCATCATCGGCTTCTGCCTGATGAGTTTTGTCTCGGCGGTTGAAACCGTGGGCGACGTGTCCGGTGTGACCAAGGGCGGCGCGGGCCGCGAGGCCACCGAGCAGGAGATTGAGGGTGCCACTTATGCCGATGGTGTGGGCACTGCCGTGGCGGGCTTTTTCGGCGCCTTCCCCAACACCTCCTTCAGCCAGAACGTCGGCCTGATTGCGATGACCGGGGTGATGAGCCGCCATGTGGTGACCTGCGGCGCCATCTTCCTGATCGTCTGCGGGCTGGTGCCCAAGGTGGGCGCGGTGATCCGCACGGTGCCGATTGAGGTGCTGGGCGGCGGCGTGATTGTGATGTTCGGTATGGTGGTTGCGGCTGGCGTTTCGATGCTGTCGGACGTGGACTGGAACCGCCGCAATATGGTGATCTTTGCGATTTCCCTATCCATCGGCCTTGGCCTGCAGCTGGAGCCCGGTGCTTTGCAGCATATGCCCGATACCGCGCGGATCCTGCTGACCAGCGGTCTGCTGCCGGCGGCGCTGATTGCCATCGTGCTGAACCTGGTGCTGCCGCAAGAGCTGGCGGGTGAAGCAACTGAGGAAGTCTCGGGCGGGATGAGCGGCCATGGCCGCGGATCGCTGCCGCGTGAGGACCGGGCCTGACAAAGTCACGCCCCCGGAACAGAAAGGGCGCCCTCACCGCGCCCTTCTTCTTTGCTGGTTTTGCTGCGGTTCAGAAATCGACTTCGATGGCGATGCCCTGTTCTACCGCCACCTCAACGACGGAGGCTGCGACGGCCAAGTCCTGCAGGCCGACACCGGTGCCGTCGAACAGGGTGATCTGATCGTCCGAGGTGCGGCCCGGGTTGGTGCCGTTGATCACTGCGCCGATCTGGGCGACGTCTGCTTCCTGGATCAGACCCTGCGTCACCGCGTGCTGCGCCTCGCCGATAGAGATCGACTGCGCGACCTCGTCGGTGAACACGTCCGCGGCGACCAGCAGTTGCGGATCTACCTCCTGCTTGCCCTTGGTGTCTGTGCCCATGCAGGCGATATGGGTGCCGGGGCTGACCTGATCCGCCGTCAGGATCGCATCGAAGGACGAGGTGATCGAGATAATCACATCCGCCTCGCGCATGCCGTCCAGTTCGACTGCTTCAAAGGGCAGACCCGCCTCATCTGCAACTTCCTGCAGGTTCGGCAGCATCTCCGGGTGCAGGTTCCAGCCGATCACCTTCTCGAAGCTGCGTTGCTCCAAGGCGGCCCGCAGCTGGAACTTGGCCTGATGGCCTGCGCCGATCATGCCGATCACCTTGGCGTCCTGGCGGGCCAAGTGCTTGATCGACACCGAAGACGCCGCGGCGGTGCGCAGCGCGGTCAAGAGGTTGCCGCCCACCATCGCCTTCACCTTGCCGGTGTCGGGGTCGAACAGGAAAACGGTGGACTGGTGGTTGATCAGCCCGCGTTTTTCCAGGTTGTTCGGCCAGTAACCGCCGGCCTTGAGGCCCAGGGTCAGGCCCGCGCGGTCAAAGCCGCCCTTGAAGCCATAAAGCGCGTCCTCGTGGCCGATTGCCTCGCGCACGACGGGGAAGTTGTAGGCATCGCCTGCGGCCATGGCGGCAAAGACCTTCTCGACCGCATCGAACGAGGCTTCGCGGGTCACCAGGTCCGCAATCGCCTTTTCCGGAACGATATACATGTCTGTTTCTCCTCAACAAAAAAGCCGGCGGAGGGCGGCATGCGCACCTCCGCCAGTTCGGGGATGGTTCGGTTAGTAGGCCTTGCCGCGGGCCGAGACGGGCCAGACGGTTTCGACTTTGCCGTTCCGCACACCGACGTACCAGTCATGCACGTTGGCGGTCGGGTCGCAGTGGCCCGGCACCAGACGCAGCTTGTCGCCCACCTTCAGCGCGCCGTCAGGGTCGGAGACAACACCGTGCTCGTCGGAGCATTTGATGTATTCCACGTCGTCGCGGCCAAAGATGAAGGGCAGGCCGCTGTCGACCGATTGCGCCTTGAGGCCGGCGTCCACGATGGCCTTGTCGGCCTTGGCGTGGCTCATCACTTGAGTGAACAGGAAGAAGGCATTTTCCCACTCGCCCTGATCGATCCGTTTGCCGTCCTTGTCCAGGATACGGCCGTAATCTGCGTCCATGAATGCGTAGGAGCCGCACTGCAGTTCGTTGTACACGCCCGAGTTCGATTCAAAGTAGTAGGAGCCGGTGCCGCCGCCGGAAACCAGCTCGCATTCAATGCCTTCCTTCTTCAGGCCTTCGACCGCATCGGCAACCTGCGCGATGGCGATGTCCAGCTTGGCCTTGCGGTCCTCGTAGCTGTCCATATGCTGCATGGCGCCCTGATAGGCCTGGATGCCGGAGAACTTGAGGTTCTCTGCTGCGTTCACCGCCTTGGCGATCTCGACAACCGCTTCGGTGGTGGTCACGCCGCAGCGGCCCGCGCCGCAATCAATCTCGACAAAAACTTCCAGTTCGGTGCCGTGCTTCTGCGCCGCCGCCGACAGGTCGCCCACGTTGGCCAGATCATCGACGCAGACAATGGTGCGTGCGCCCAGCTTGGGCAGGCGGGCCAGACGGTCGATTTTTTGCGGGTCGCGGACCTGGTTGGAAACCAGCACGTCCTTGATGCCGCCGCGGGCAAAAACCTCTGCCTCGGATACCTTCTGGCAGCAGACGCCGACGGCACCGCCCAAGGTCTCCTGCAGCTTGGCCACATCCACCGACTTGTGCATTTTGCCGTGCACCCGGTGGCGCATGCCGTGCGCCTTGGCATAGTCGCCCATCTTCTTGATGTTGCGCTCCAGCGCGTCCAGGTCGAGGACCAGCGCCGGGGTCTGGATGTCGGCCTCGTCCATGCCCGGGATCGCCGGGACGTCATAGCCGACTTCAAGCTCTTCGAATTTGGTCTGTGCGTTCATTTTGATATTCCCCAGTTTAGCTGTTCATCCAGGGCAGCTTGTCGAGGTCGACATTGCCGCCGGTGACGATCAGGCCCACGCGTTTGCCCGCGAAGGCGTCCTTGTTTTTCAGAATGGTGGCGAGCGGCACCGCGCTGGACGGCTCCATCACGATGCGCAAGTGCTTCCAGATCAGCTTCATCGCCTCGATGATCTCCGCGTCGGACGCGGTGTAGATCTCGCTGACGTGGTTGCTGACGAAATGCCAGGTCAGATCCTTCAGCGGCACCAGCAGCCCGTCGGCGATGGTCTTGGGCGCATCATCAGCGATGATGTAACCTGCCTTGAAGCTGCGGTAGGCGTCGTCGGCCTGCTCCGGCTCCGCCGCGATCACCTGGGTTTCGGGCGCCAGCGTCGACAGCGTCAGGCAGGTGCCCGAGATCATGCCGCCGCCGCCGATGGGGGCCACAACCATGTCGAGGCCGTCGGTCTGCTCCACGAATTCCTTGGCGCAGGTGCCCTGCCCCGCAATCACGCGGTGGTCATTGTAGGGATGCACAAAGTCGCCGCCGGTCTCCGCCTGCACCTTGGCAAAGGTCTCCTCGCGCGAGCTGGTCGAGGGCTCGCATTCGGTGATCTTGCCGCCGTAGCGGCGCACGGTGTCCTTCTTGGCCTGCGGCGCGGTGCGCGGCATGACCACGTTGCACGGGATGCCACGCAGCATCGCCGCATAAGACAGACAGGAAGCATGGTTTCCAGAGGAATGCGTGGCCACGCCCTTAGCGGCCTGCGCCTCATCCAGCCCGAACACCGCGTTGCTGGCGCCGCGCACCTTGAAGGCGCCCGGCTCCTGGAAGTTCTCGCATTTGAAGAACAGCTCCGCCCCGGTCAGTTCATTCAGATAGGCTGAGGTGCGCACCGGCGTGCGGCGGATATGGGGCTGGATGCGCTCACGCGCAGCCAGCATGTCCTCATAGGTTGGGATATACATAGCGGTATCCTTCATCAGGCGGCGGCCTTGGCGCGACCGGCGGTGTTGCCGCGGTAGTAGTCCTGTGCCGCTGCCACGCCGGAACCCAGCTGGATGTTCAGGCCCAGGTCGGCCATGACCATTTCGGCGGTCGCAATACCCGAGAGCGCCATCACGTCGGTCAGGCTGCCCAGGTGGCCGATGCGGAACACCTTGCCCGCGACCTCACCCAGGCCGGTGCCAAAGGCGACGCCGTATTTCTCCGCCGCCAGGCTCACGAATTTATTGGCGTCAAACCCGTCCGGCGTGCGGATGGCGCTGACGCTGTCGGAATAAACATCCGGCGACACGGCGCACAGCTCCAGCCCCCAGGCGCGGACCGCGGCGCGGACGCCCTCGGCAATCCGCTGGTGGCGGGCAAAGACGTTCTCCAGCCCTTCATCCAGCAGCATACCACAAGCCATGTTCAGACCGTTCAGAAGACCGACGGAGGGCGTGTAGGGATAGGCGTTGTTGGCATAGCCGTTGGCCATGTCCTTGATGTCAAAGAAGGTCCGCGGCAGGGTCGCGGTCTCCGCCGCATTCATCGCCTTGGGCGAGAAGCCGACGATGGCCAGGCCCGGCGGCAGCATGAAACCCTTTTGCGAACCGGTGACGGCGATATCGACGCCCCATTCATCCATCCGGAAGTCCATCGAGGCGATGGAGGACACGCCATCGACAAACAGCAGCGCCGGGTGACCTGCGGCGTCCAGCGCGCGGCGGACAGCGGCGATGTCGGATTTGACGCCGGTTGCGGTCTCGTTGTGGGTCGCCAGAACTGCCTTGATCTGGTGCGATGTGTCGGCGGTCAGGATTTCCTCGTAGCGGTCCGCAGGCAGGCCCTCCCCCCAGGGGGTCTCAACCACTTGAACGTCCAAGCCATGGCGCTGGCACATGTCGATCCAGCGGTGGCTGAACATGCCGTTGCGCGCGGCCAGAATCTTGTCGCCTGCGTTCAAGGTGTTGGTGATCGCGGTTTCCCAGCCGCCGGTGCCGGTCGACGGAAACACAAAGATCTCGGCGGTTTCGCTTTTCAGAACCTTTTTCACCCCGGCCAGCGCCGGATGCAGGATCTGCCCGAACAACGGCGAGCGGTGGTCCAGCGTCGGCATGTCCACTGCTTTGCGCAGCACTTCGGGCATATTGGTCGGACCGGGGATGAAAACCGGATTTTGAAAGCTCATTTTGTGCCCTCCTGTGGCGATTTCCTTCACTGTAAGAGAGAGCTGCGCTTGCAGATATTTTTTTGAAAAACGATTTCAAAAGTATGCATGAAGTGGTTTATCTGATATAAAACAACTTGTTGCATTTTTTCACTGTACAGAACTGATTTTCAGTTTTATCCATAAGCTGCTGTTTGAATTGCCCAAGAAGACCTGAAAATGCCTCAGCCACCACGCCGCAAAGGCCGCCCCAAAAGCTTTGATTCCGCCAGCCAGCCAGCCACGATCCAGTCGCTGGACCGGGCGCTGGATGTGTTGGACGCGTTGGCCGGCGCCAACGGCATGACACTGACAGAACTCTCTTCCGCGCTGGATCAGTCGGCGGCCACCATGTACCGGGTGCTGGCAACCCTGGAGGCGCGCCAGATTGTCGAGATGGAGCCGCAGTCGCAAACCTGGCACATCGGTGCGATGGCGTTCCGGCTCGGCTCCGCCTTCCTGCGCCGCTCCAGCGTGATCGAACGGGCACGGCCGGTGATGCGGGAGCTGATGGAGGCCACTGGCGAGACCTCTAACCTCGGGATCGAACGCAATGGCGATGTGATGTTTGTGAGCCAGGTGGAAACGCATGAATCGATCCGTGCTTTCTTCCCGCCGGGAACGACCTCCCCAATGCACGCTTCCGGCATCGGCAAGGCGCTGCTCAGCTGTTTCGGAGAGGACCGTCTGGTCCGCTTTCTGCGCGGCCGGACGCTGGAGAGGTTCACGGCGAAAACGCTCACCTCAGCGGATGTCCTGCGCGCTGACCTCACGAAAATCCGCACCCGAGGCTGGTCTTTTGATGATGAGGAAAAGGCGCCGGGAATGCGCTGCGTTGCGGCGCCAGTATTTGGAATGCAGGGTGAAGTGCTGGCGGGGATCTCCATCTCCGGCCCAACCGCGCGGATGCCGGACGGCGGTATCAACGGCATCGGCGCCCTGGTAAAGGACGCCGCAGAAAAACTCTCATATGGATTGGGCGCGCCTGCAACTGTGGAAACCCCGCCCGGCTGAACAGCCGGGCAGCGCCCGGGCACATATCAGGGCCGGGCGCTCCCCCCGCCGCTCAGCGCAGCGGCGCCAGCGGCATGTGCCGGTTCACGTCTTTATAGAGCAGATAGCGGAATTTGCCCGGGCCACCCGCATAGCAGGCCTGCGGGCAAAAGGCGCGCAGCCACATGTAGTCGCCGGCCTCGACCTCGACCCAATCCTGGTTCAGCCGGTAGACCGCTTTGCCCTCCAGCACATACAGCCCGTGTTCCATCACATGGGTCTCGGCAAAGGGGATCACCGCGCCGGGTTCAAAGGTGACGATGGTCACATGCATGTCGTGGCGCAGGTCGTTCGGGTCTACAAAGCGCGTTGTCGCCCATTTCCCCTCGGTCTCTGGCATCGGGGTCGGATCGACGTGTTTGTCGCTGGTGACAAAGGCTTCCGGCGCGTCGAGTCCCGCAACCGGCTGATAAGCCTTGCGGATCCAGTGGAACCGGACCGGCGCATCGCCATTGTTGCGCAAGCTCCAATCAGCCTGCGGCGGCAGGAAGGCATAGCCACCTTCCTCCATTTCATGTGCAGCGCCGTCAATGGTCAAGGTCATCGCCCCCTGCACGACAAACAGAACCGCTTCCACACCGGACTCTGTTTCCGGCCGGTCGCTGCCGCCGCCTGGCTGAACCTCGGCGATATACTGCGAGAATGTTTCGGCAAATCCGGACAATGGCCGTGACAGGACCCAGAACCGGGCCTTGTCCCAGAACGGCAGCAGACTTGTCACGATGTCGCTCATCGTGCCTTTGGGGATCACCGCATAGGCGTCGGTGAACATCGCGCGGTCGGTCAGCAGCTGGGTCTGCGGCGGCAGCCCGCCTTCCGGTGCGTAATAGGATCGTTTGGTCATGGGCTGCCTTTCCTGCTGAACTGCTGCCACATTGATAACTGCCAGCGCCACGCAACCGAACTTATTTCCGTATCAAGAATGCTTGAAGGATTGTTTTGGTATTTTTGAAGACGCAGACTGCCCTATCCGCCCCCGCCGATATCCTCCGGCGCGATGGAGACGGTCTTGACCACAGCAAAACACTCCACTCCCGCCTCCAGCCCCAAGGCCTGGGCAGAACGCCGGGTGACCCGGGCCAGCACCCGCCCGGCGGGCGTTTGCAGCGAGACCATGGCCCCCGGACCGCCGCCAGTGCGGACATGCTCAATCGAGCCGGGCAGAATGTTGAGCGCCGAGAGACCTTCGGGAGGCAGGCGTGACAGGATCACCTCATGCGCCGAGATCCTGACCCGCACCACGCTGCCCACAGCTTTTGCGATCTGCGGCAGGAACAGCGGTACACCGCCCGCGTCGAGCTCTGTCAGCCCGTCGTTGTGATGACTGGTAACACGTGCCTCCAGCAACGCCCCGGCGGCCCGAACCCCTGCGGGCATGACGCCAGAGTCGCCCAGCACCTCCGCCGCCGTTCCTTGCCGCTGCACCTTGCCGTCCTGCAGCACCACAACCGTGGTAGCCAGCCGAGCCACTTCCGCCGCAGAGTGGCTGACATAAAGCATCGGAATGCCGATCTCGTCGCGCAACCGCTCAAAATAAGGCAGGATTTCCGCCTTGCGTGCCTCATCCAAAGCTGACAGCGGCTCATCCGCCAGGATCATCCGCGGCGCCGCCAGCAGCGCCCGGCCAATTGCAACCCGCTGCTTCTCGCCGCCTGACAGCAGCCCGGGACGGCGCTGCAACAGGGGGCCGATGCCCAGCAGCTCCACAACCCGGTCCAGGCTCTCCCGCTTGGCACGCCGCGGCGCGAACCATTGCCCGAACGCCAGGTTCTGCCGCACCGTCAGATGCGGGAACAGCCGGCCCTCCTGAAACACATAGCCCATGCGGCGCTTGTACGGCGGCAGCCAGTGCCGCAGTGTGGTATCAAACAGCACCTCCCTGTCCAGTGCCACCCGCCCCTGATCCGGGCGCAACAGGCCGGCTACCGCCTGGATCACGGTTGTCTTGCCGGTTCCGGAGCGGCCGAACAGCACAGTGACACCTGGTGGCGCCTCGAATTGCACATCCAGCCCGAACTCCGGCAGCTCATGCCGTAGCGAGACAGTCAGCATCAGCGCCCCCCTGCCCGGTCGGCAACCCTGCGCGCCAGCAGTTCTGACAGCAGCAGCGCAGTCAATGCGATAACAATCGACACCAGCGTCAGCCGCAATGCTGCGGTCTCACCGCCTGGCACCTGCAGAAAGGTGTAGATCGCCGATGGCAGAGTCTGCGTCTGTCCCGGAATGCTTGAAACAAAGGTGATTGTCGCCCCGAACTCTCCCATTGCCTTGGCAAACCCCAGTACTGTTCCGGCAATCAGACCAGGCAGGATCATCGGCAGGGTGACAGTGGCAAAACACAGCGCCCGCGAGGCACCCAGCGTGGCGGCTGCCTGTTCCAGCTTGGGATCCACCGCCTCAACCGACAGGCGGATCGCCCGCACCATAAGCGGAAAGGCCATAATACCCGCGGCCAGCGCTGCTCCGGTCCAGCGGAAAGCAAAGACGATGCCAATCTGCTGCAACGCGCCGCCGATTGGCCCTTTGGTGCCAAACACCATCAAAAGCAGATAGCCGGTCACCACCGGTGGCAGGATCAGCGGCAGGTGCACCAGGCTGTTCACGATTTGCTTGCCGGGAAACTGCCAGCGCGCCAGCGCGTATGCCACAAAGACCGCCAGCGGCAGCGACGCCAGGGTTGCCCAGATTGAGACACGCAGCGACAGCAGTACCGCCTGCCACTCCTCGGGTCCCAGCCATGCGGTCTCAGCATTCACTGCCCCGGCACTCCGAACCCGTGATTCAGGAATATGGTGCGGGCCTCCGGGCTGCTAAGAAACTCCAGAAAGGCGCGGGCCTCAGCAGCATTGCCGCCGGAAACAGCGGCAGCGGGGTAGATCACCCGCGGATGGCTGTCCTCCGGGAAGGACGCGATCACCGTGACGTCCGCGCTTGCCCCGGCATCGGTGGCATAGACCACGCCCATCGGCGCCTCGCCGGAGGCGACCAGCGCCAGCGCCGCGCGCACATTGGCAGCCTGGGCAGTTTTGGACACAACAGAGGGCCATTGCCCCAACGCGGTCAGCGCGGCTTTGCCGTAAATCCCGGCCGGAACCGCATCGACCAGCGCCATGGCAAGCCGGCCTTCTCCCAGCCGCGCACCGAGATCGGCGGTTTCCAGATCCATCGGCGCGGCATCTGCTCCATGAGCGATAAGAACCAGCCGGTTTGTCAGCAGATCCAATCGTGAGGCAGGAACAATCAGCCCGTCTTGCTGCACCACATCCATCCATCCGGGATTGGCTGAGATGTAGACATCCGCCGGGGCGCCAAGCTGGATCTGCCGTGCCAAAGCCGGGGAGCCCGCGTAAGACAAAGCGGCGGACCGGCCGGTTTCAGCCATGTAGGCTGCTGCGGCCTCATCCAGTGCTGTTTTGGTGCTGGCTGCGGCAAAGACCGTGACCTGTGCCTGCGCCATGGATGCCAAGCCCAAAAGCAAAGCGACAGGCATCAAAAGGCCCCGCCAGGCTTCGGGCCGAACCAGGAATGCCAAAACTGAAGCTTGGATTGTTGTCATCACTCCTAGGACCTACCTCTGCAGGCAGGCACGGGCAAACGAAAATTTCGGATGCCCAAGCTGTTCCTTGACGGCAGTCTAAGTCAGAAAAGGTCGACCGCACCTGCACTTCCGCCAGCCGGAGCCGGGGCCGGAACCGGCCGTGCGGCGGCGCGCTGCTCCAATTCGCCGAGCTTGCGGTCGTCCTTCACATGGGTCTGCTGGGCTGCGCCAGAGCACGCATGGAACCGCACCCGGCGTGCCGAGGTGCCGCCAACACTGGAAGAGATGCAAGGGATGCCTTCATCCCGCAGGAACCGCTGCACAAAATCGGCATTGGCCGCGCCGATGTCCGACAGATTTGCGGACATCTTGGCGCCGCCGAACACTTTGACTTTCAGATTGGAACGGATTGCCCCCTTCTTCAGAACGCCGTTGATCAGAAGTTCCATCGCATGGATGCCGTAACGGGCATTGGCTGCGCCGCCCTGGCGGGCGTTGGCGAGCAGAAAATGATTCATTCCGCCCACTCCGTTTTCCGGATCGTAAATGCAGGCCGCGATACATGAGCCGAGCACCGTTGAAAACACGATCTTCGGATCTGTGGCCACCCGGTACTCCCCCTGCAGAACCGTTACAGACTTTGAGTTGGCGAAAACAGTGGTCAATGTTTTGGTTCCTTCCTGTGGTGCGTTCAGGCTTTGCTCGCCTGTAGCAATGTGCTGGCCATCTGCGGCAGCGGCACCTGCTGCTGTGCGGCGCCGATTTCCCAGGCGACCCTGGGCATCCCGTAGACAACCGAAGACTTTTCGTCCTGGGCAAATGTTTTCGCGCCGGCCTTGCGCAATTCCAAAAGCCCCCTGGCGCCATCCTGGCCCATGCCGGTCAGGATGGTGGCCACAACCTCCTTCCCATATGGCACGGCAGAGGTGAACAGAGCGTCAACAGACGGAGTATGTCCGGAAATATCAGGCCCTTCCTTCATCCGCAGGCGCAGCGGCTTACGGCTGCTTAAACCCATGTGGCGGCGCTGGCCTGCAGCAACATAGACATAGCCCGGTTCCAGCGTTGTTCCGTCTTCGGCAGCACGCACCCGCGCCGGGCACAGCCGGTCAAGAAGCGACACCAGGCCGGATCCGAAATTCTTGCCGGTATGCTGCACGATCAGCGTCGGCGGGCAGTCAAAGGGGAAGCCGACCAGAATGCTGCGCAAAGCTTCGACACCGCCGGTAGAAGACCCGATCAGGATCAGCTTCTTGCTGGCAGCTGCTGGGGCAGAGTGCCGGGCAGCTGAAGCCCCCGGAGCCGCACGGGCGCTGCGCCGCGGCGCATTGATCATCATGTCGAAATACTGGGCAAACTGGCTGGGATGATCCGCTTTCGTCAGTTCGAAGATGCCCGCTCCGACATCCAGCAGCGGCGAGGATTTTCTGGCCGGCGTCGCGCCTTGAGTGTCCATGACGGCCACCCATCGGGTATCCATGGCGGAAAACAGCGCCATCATCATTTCGAATTCAGGCAGTTTGGAAAAACCGTCTTCCACAAAAGCAAAAACCGGTTGTGCAGCCTCTGCTTGATTGTAGGCCATCATCAGATTGTTAGCCAAAAGAACCTTCATGCCGGGATAGGCAGATTCCATATAGCTTTGCAAATTCCGGGCAAAGCTGCGGTCAGTGGTAATGATCAATAAGTTTCGCGAAGACAATGGGATCCCCAGTCAATTTGCAATGCCCTCAGAATTGCAGGCACAGGTTGACATGTGTGAAGGCGCCGCAGCCAAAACCGCGGCGCCTTCGGTGTGTGTTTAAAAGTCCTGCCAGAGATCGCGCGCGGCATTGCCGCTGGCGGCCGCGGCGGCTGGCACCGGGCTGGCCTCAATCTCCCAATCTGCCTCGCCATGTGCCGAGGGCGCAGGCTTGGCCGCCGGAGCGGCGGCACGGGCCGGAGCGGGTGCTGCGCTGCCGCCGGCCACCCGGAAATGGGCGACCAGTTCGGACAGCTTGCCGGCATCCGTATTCAGCATGTGCCCGGCCGCTGTGGCTTCTTCCACCATCGCCGCATTCTGCTGTGTCACCTGATCCAGCTGAGTGACGCCGGTGTTAATCTCATGCAGACCGGTCGATTGTTCGGCCGCGCCTTCGGCAATGCCGGAGACCAGCTGCGAGATATGGGTGACCTGCTCGACGATGCTTTGCAGCGCCTCGCCGGCTTTGCCGACCAGATCAACGCCGCGATCCACCTGTTTGGAACTGTCGCCGATCAGCGTCTTGATCTCCATCGCTGCGTCCGAGGACCGCTGCGCCAGCGCCCGTACCTCGCTGGCGACCACGGCAAAGCCCTTGCCTGCCTCGCCGGCCCGCGCCGCCTCAACCCCGGCGTTCAGCGCCAGCAGGTTGGTTTGGAAGGCGATGTCGTCAATCACCGAGATGATTTGCGAGATGTGGTTCGAGGACTGCTCGATCTCGGTCATCGCTGACACGGCGCTTTGCACAACTTCCCGGTTGTTCTCCGCTTCGGTCCGGGCCTCGGCCATGGTGCTTTCAACGCTGCGGGCGCCTTCGGCGGCGGATTTAACAGACGCAGTCAGCTCATCCAAAGCCGCAGCAGTCTGTTCCAGCGTGGCGGCCTGGCTTTCGGTGCGGTGCGACAGGTCGTCCGACGCCTGGCTGATCTCAGCCGCGCCATTCCGGATGCTTCCCGAGGCTTCAATCACCTGCCGGACGGTAGAGCTGAGGTTGCTTACAGTGCTGTTGTAGTTCTCGCGCAGCTGCTCGTATTCCTGCGGAAACGCGTTCTTGATCGGCTGGGAAAAGTCGCCTTCGGCCAATTGCATCAGCCCGGCGCTCAGGCTTTCGACAACATCTTGCTGCTGCCGCTGCATTTCTGCGCGTTCCTCTTCTGCGGCGCGGGCCAGTTTCAGGTCGTCCTGCATTGACACAAGGGTTTTGCCGATCTTGCCGATTTCATCGCTGCGGTTTGCAGCTTCGATATCTGTATCGAGACTGCCGGACGATACGGCTTCCATATTGCTGCAGATCCGGTCAATCGGCCGGGTGATGGAACGGGCGAACAACCAGCCGAAGAAAGACATGCCAGCCGCGCAAATCACCGAGGCGAGAAGCAGCATGTTGCGTTTTCTGACCGCCGGGGCCATCAGTTCGGCCCAGTCCTGTTCGGCTATGATAGCCCAATCTGCGAACTCCAGCGGCAGCGGCTCGGAATAGGCGAGCACCGGATGCCCGTTCAGGCCGGGAACACCCTTCTTCACATGGGATTCACCATCAAAGGCTGTTGTCACCTGCTCGGTCGAAGGCAATTGAGAAAGCACTTCAAACCCGCCTTCAAACCGTGATCTGGTCCGCGCTTTCATGTCAGAGCCTGCCAGGTAGATCTGGGTGGTCTGCCCCAAGCCTTGCTCATTGTTGACAATGGCCCCCAGCAAATCCACCGGAATCTGCACCGCAAGGACGCCGACCGTCAAATTGGCGTCGTTCACAACTGGCGCCGCAGCAAAGGCCGCGGCTGCGCCGGCAGAAGGCGCATAGGGCTCCAAATCGGCAAAGAACACTTCGCCGCGGCTGCCTTCCAGGGCAGAGCTGTATACTTTTGCCAGGCCGGAGTCTTTATACGGGCCGGTCATCATGTTGGTTCCGAAATCACTTTCCTTGAACACCGAATAAACGATGTCGCCGGCCAGATTGATCAGAAAGGCATCATAGTAGCCCTTGCTTTCGATCAAAGTCTTATACGCCGGGTGAAAGCTTTCGTGATGCATGTGATAAGGCGAGTCACCCTTTGCACGCGCCAGAAGATGCTTCTGACCAAGCGGATTCGGGTTGTCGTCAATATAGGCCTGACGCAGAACCTGCCCCGGATTTCCGTCCAGATCGTTCCAAGTCATCGTCAGCCATTCGATCGCGGTTGCAGTCGACGGCACGGCCGCCAGGGTCTGCACATCCGCATGGATCCCATCCAGCAGTGTCTGTACCGAATACTTCCGGTCCGCCACCATGGAGCGGAATTGGTCTTCGGCATTTTTTTCTGCACTGTTCTGGAAACTGATCGTGCTGATCGTGACGAGAATCGCCGTCACGAGCACACCGAACCCAACAATAAACAGCGGCAATTTATGTGCCAGTTTGAGCGATTTTAGCGCTTTCATTCCGTCCTCCTAAGAGCATTGCGGTCTAGGCTCCCGCAAAAGATGATGTTTCTCAGGATGCGTCGCATATGTTAATTTGCGGCTTACGGAGGGGCGGATCCTTGTTGCGGCAACGCAAAAAGATGCTGATTTCTGCTGCACAAAAGCGTCACTCTGTAAAGGCCGGGTAAAGATACACGCGCAGGCTGCGCGCAAATGGCACCCTTCAATGATTGCGGCCGGCAGGTGATTCCCCATCCCCGACAGCACGAATAAAAATTGAGGGGATTTCCGCGGCCGAATTGCACGCGAACTCCTTATGAATCCCCCTCCACGCGGGCGAGCCGGCAATCAAATGTTAAGGCCCGCCGCATATCAATTGCATCATCGAACTCGAACTGATCGCCGACAACGGGGGTGCGAATCGCCGACAATGACTACGGAAACGCAAAAACACATTTTGGATCTGCCCAACGCATTCGCGGAGCTGGATCCGCTGATCGCCTTTCTTCAAGGGGCACGCTCCAAAGCAGTCGAGGTTGACTGCCGCGGCGTTGCCTTGATGCCCTCGCGCTGTCTGCAGCTCCTGCTTGGTGCAGAGCAGCAGTGGCGGTCCGAGGGGGTGGGCTTCTCAGTCACCAATATAACCGAACCCTGCCGCAAGTCCCTGACGCTTCTGGGGCTGGAGCCCAACCGTTTTGAAGACGAGGAAACAGCATGAAAACCAAAGTTCTGGCAATCGACGATTCCCGCACTATCCGGAATCTTCTGGCCGCGACCCTGGAAGAGGCCGGATTTGAATACCACTGCGCGGTCGATGGCCGTGAAGGTGTAGACATGTACCCGGATGTGGATCCGGACGTTGTGATCACCGACATCAACATGCCTAACCTCGACGGTTTCGGCGTGATTGAAGAGCTGCGCGGTACCGGAATAAATTCCAAGGTGCCGATTCTGGTGCTGACCACCGAAAGCGCGCCTGAACTGAAATCCCGCGCCCGCGGCGCCGGCGCCACCGGCTGGATCACCAAGCCGTTTGACGATGCCTCTTTGATCTTCGCTCTCAAGCGTGTGACAGGAGCTGCGGCCTAAGATGTCGGGTTCGATTCAGGATACCTTCTTTGAGGAGTGCGAAGAGCTCCTTGAAGCAACGGATGAGGGGCTGACCGCCATCGAAGGAGGCGATCACGACCCTGAGACAGTCAATGCAATCTTCCGCGCCGTGCACTCGATCAAAGGCGGTGCCGGGGCCTTTGGCTTGGATGACCTGGTGGCCTTTGCCCACCGGTTTGAAACCGTGTTTGACGAGGTGCGCGCCGGCCGGATGGAGCTGGACGGGAAGCTGATCCAGCTGCTGCTGCGCTCCAGTGATCAACTGTCGGCGCTGGTCGAAGCCGCCCGGGACGGTGGCGAGATAGACGAAGCGCACAATGATACGCTGCTGGCAGCGCTGGATGAATACATCCCCGAAGAAGAGGAAGACCTCACCTTCGAGCCGATGGGGCTTGGCGCTCCGGCGCCGGTGGCCGATCTTGGCATTGTGCCGGAAGCACCGGCAGAGCCGCAGGAGGAAACCTACCGGATCCGGTTCCAGCCGCTGAAGGAAATGTACGGTACCGGCAATGAGCCGTTCTTCCTGTTCCAGGCGCTTAAGGACATGGGCGATCTGACCGTGAAGCTTGACGAAAACGAGCTGCCCGGCTTTGACACGATGGATATGAGCGAAAGCTACCTGGCCTGGGACATCACTTTGGTGACCAAGGACTCCCGGTCGATTGTCGAGGCAGTCTTCGAATTTGTCGAAGGTCTCTGCGAATTGTCGATCGATGGCGAAGGCGACGCGGAAGCGGAAGCCAATGCACTGGCTGCCCTGGACGCTATGTTCAGCGCACCTGATGCTCCGCCCGCAGCGGACACAGCAGAAGGGGGGGCACCCGCAGTCCCTTTTGAACCGCCGGTCCCCGCACCTGAACCCGAAGCCAAGCCGGCACCTGCCGAAGAAAAGGCATCGGCCCCGAAAGCCGAGAGCGGCAAGCAGGAGCAGCGCGGCGGTCCCAAGCCCACGCTCCGCGTCGAACTCGAGCGGGTGGACCGGCTGATCAACGCTGTCGGGGAGCTTATCATCAACCATTCGATGCTGGCGCAGCAAATCGCCAACCTCGATGTCTCTGATACAAGGGACGTTGAAACAGAGCTCGAAGGTTTCAAAAACCTCGCGCGCGACATCCAGGAAGGTGTCATGGCAATCCGTGCTCAGCCGGTGAAACCGCTGTTCCAGCGCATGGCCCGGATCGTCCGGGAAGCTTCGGCTGCGACAGGTAAAACCTGTAAACTCGTGAATGAGGGCGAAAACACCGAGGTCGATAAGACGGTGATCGAACGGCTGTCCGACCCGCTGACGCATATTCTGCGCAATGCGGTGGACCACGGGGTCGAAAAACCCGAGGACCGGGAAGCCGCCGGGAAATCCAAGGTTGGTGAAATCCGATTGTCGGCTTCCCATCGTTCTGGAAGTGTTTGCATTGAAATCAAGGATGACGGGGCCGGTGTGAACCGCCCGCGGGTCAAACAGATCGCCATTGAGAAGGGCCTGATCCCGGAAAATGCCGAGCTCACTGACGGCGAGATCGACAATCTCCTGTTCGCGCCTGGTTTCTCCACCGCCAAGGAGGTGTCAAACCTCTCTGGCCGCGGTGTCGGTATGGATGTGGTGAAGAATGCGGTGACCGGCCTGGGCGGCCGCATCAACATCTCCTCCACGCCCGGCAAGGGGTCAACGTTCACTATCATCCTGCCGCTGACCTTGGCGGTGATGGACGGCATGGTGGTGTCGGTCGCTGACCAGACCATGGTGGTGCCGATTACTTCTATCGTTGAGACCATGCGCGGCAGCGATGACATGATCAACAGCCTCGGCGCCGACGGCACTCTGCTGTCGATCCGCGGCAATTTCGTGCCCATCTGCGACGTAGCCGGCAGCCTGGGGCTGTACCGCGAAAGCGACCGGCAGGCCGGCGTCTATCTGCTGGTGGAAACCGAAACCGGCCAGCGCTGCGCCTTGGCAGTGGATGACATCCACGACCAGCGCCAGGTGGTGATCAAAAGCCTGGACGGCGTCTGCGGGGAAATCGCCGGCGTTGCCGCAGCAACCATCCTTGGAGACGGCAAGATCGCCATGATCCTGGACCCTGAAAGCATCATTGCGGCCTCGCCCACAGCGGCCGCCTTTGACACCGAGCGGAGAATGAGCAATGCAAGCTGAAGCGAAGCATACCGATCAGGAAGTGAAACACGCTGAACACAGCGAGTTTGTGAGCTTCACCGTGGCCGGGCAGGCCTTCTGCCTGAAGATCACCCAAATTCGCGAGATCAGACGGTGGTCACCGGTGACGATCCTGCCGCATGCTCCGGCCGACGTGCTGGGGGTGATGAACCTGCGCGGTGCGGTGATCCCGATCTACGATCTGTCCGCCCGTTTCGGCCTGCAGCAAACCGAAGCCAGCGAGCGCAATGTCGTTATCGTCGTTTCGGTGCATGGCAAGCCGGTTGGCCTTCTGGCCGAGTCGGTCTCCGAGATCATTTCGATCAATCCGGACGACATCCAGGACACCCCGCCGGTCGATAGCCGCAATACGATGGAGTACATCCAGGGCATCATCTCGCATGATGACACCATGGTGCGCATCATCAATCTCGATGCGGTGATCTCGGCTCCGGAGCAGGTGATGCCGTGAGCGCAGCAGGTTCCATCTCCCCCAACACAGAGAGCTTTTCGCTGTCGGACCAGGAATTCGAAGCCATTGCGCAGTTCGCGCATAAAAACTTCGGCCTGGCCATGGCGGCCAGCAAAAAGCCCCTGGTGTCTTCACGCCTGGCCCGCAAGCTGCGCCAGCGCAACATCACCAAGTTCAAGGACTACCTTGCCAGCCTGGACGGCCCGAATGCCGACCAGGAACGCAGCGGGCTGCTGTCGCTGCTGACCACCAATGTGACCCATTTCTTCCGGGAGCCGCACCATTTCGAAACGCTGCGCAACGACGTGTTGCCGCCGCTGATCGAACAGGCGCGCCGCGGCGGCCGGGTGCGGCTGTGGTCGGCGGGCTGCTCGAACGGGCAGGAGCCCTATTCGATTGCCATGACAGTGTTGGATATCTGTCCCGAAGCAGCGCAGCTGGATTTCAAAATCCTGGGCACGGATATCGATCCGGTGGTGGTGCAGCATGCCCAGACGGCGAAGTACCCCGAGGACGAGCTGGCCCAGATTGACACAAAATACAGCAAACTGGTGCCCAAACGCGATCCCGACGGACGCTTTCCCGAAAGCCTGCGCAAGCTGATCACTTTCGGGGTGCTGAACCTGATCGAACCTTTCCCGTTCCGCGGCAGGTTCGATGCGATTTTCTGCCGGAACGTTGCGATCTATTTCGACAACCCGACCCAGCAGAAGGTCTGGAGCGCTTTTCAACAAGCCCTGAACCCGGGCGGTTACCTCTTCATCGGTCATTCCGAGCGCATGTCAGGCCCGGCGGCGCAGCAACTGAAGACGGCCGGGATCACCACTTATGTCAACTCATCCGCAGGCAGGAAAACCTGACCGCGGCTGCAAGCAGAGCAGAAGGAAAGAAAAAATGAGCTTGAAAGACTCTCTCCGCGTTATGGTCGTTGACGACATGTCGACAAGCCGGGGGATCATCACACAAAGCCTGGATGAGATCGGCATCAAGAACTATATGGTCGAGAACGCCGGCCAATCCGCCTTTCAGAAACTGACCCAAACACCAGTTCATCTGGTGCTGTCGGACTACAACATGCCGGGCATGGACGGGCTGGGGCTGTTGCAGGCCGTGCGCGGCCATCAGGTAACCCAGCGGGTTGGATTCATTCTGGTAACCGGCAAACCAACCCCGGAGATGATCCAGATGGGCAAACAGCTGGGCCTGAACAACATAGTCCGCAAGCCGTTCACGGTGGCCACGATGAAACAGGCCATCGAACAGGTTGTCGGGCGGCTATAATCATGGAACGCCCCGACAAAGCCCTAGGCGAATTATGCGCCGCGTCGGCCTGGGAGATGGAGCAGTTGCGCAGCCAGATGCAAGCGTTGGAAGACGTTGTCCTGGACGTGCTGGAACGCGGCACCGCCCCGACCAGCCAGGAGCTGCGCTCGTTGCAGGACTTCGATCTGGTGATCCAGACTCTGTCCGGGCTCTCCGGTTTCTACAAGCGCGTGCAGGCGCAAGTTGATGAATCCGGGCCTGCCGATCTGCCGGCCGCAGCTGCCGGGGTCACCCTGGAAAAGCTGCGCGAGCGGCTGCGCGCCGCAGGCAGCATGGCAAGCACCTGAAATCAAGCAGCTCCGCCCGACCCGGGCGGGGCCGTTTTTTCACCTTCAGCGGCGGCGAATTTCCTTTTTCTTTGCTGCCGCAGCGGACTACATTGGGACATAGCTGAAACTGCCAGCCCGGGTATTCGCATGTCACTTCTCATCAAGCCTCTGATTTTCACAGCCTGCTTGCTTGTTGCAACGGGTGCGCAGGCCGCAAGCGACCGCATTGCTCTGGTAATCGGCGTGGCGGACTATCAGTACCTGCCGCCGCTGGAGAACACCCGCAACGATGCCGTGGCAATGGCGGACACGCTGGAAGGGATCGGTTTTGACGTCAGCCTCGCATTGGATCCCGGCACGTCGGATATGGTGCAGCTGCTGGAGGATTTCACTTTCCGTTCCGAAGTGGCAGATCTGGCTCTGGTCTATTTCGCCGGCCACGGGATCGAAGTGCAGGGCGAGAATTTTCTGATCCCGGCTGATGCCCAAGTGGCCAGCAACCGCGATGTGCAGCGCCAGTCCTTGTCTCTGAAACAACTGCTGGGGGCAGTGGACCGGGCCCGCAAGATGCGGATCGTGATCCTCGACAGCTGCCGCGACAACCCGCTGGGCGATTCCATTGCGCTGGAACAAAGCAGCAGTGAAGCTGCCGAAACGAATGCCGCAACCCGCGGCGGCGGCGGCATGGCAGCAGCCGATCCGGACCGGGGCACCCTGGTGGCCTTTGCCGCCAAGGACGGCCAGGTGGCGTTGGACGGCTCCGGCAGCAATTCGCCCTATGCCACTGCGCTGATAGAAAAAATGGTGCAGCCGGGGCTGGAGATCAGCCTGATGTTCCGCCAAGTGCGCGACCGGGTGATGGAAAACACTGCTAATCTGCAGGAACCGCATACTTATGGCTCACTGACCGGCGTGCCGTTCTATCTTGCCGGCCCGGGCAAAAATGATGCTCCGGTCACGGTTGCAGATGCCTCCGAGGCCTGGGCGGCGCTGAAACCCGACCAGGAAGAGCAGCTGCTGGCGCTGGCGGATCTTGGCGACACCCGTTCGATGCTGGGCCTGGCCTATATCCGGCTCAACCCCAACGAGGGCCGTTTTGATCCCGCCGCGGCGGTCGGCTTCCTGCAGCGTGCCTCCGATGCCGGCTCTCCCGAAGCGCAGTTCGAACTGGCCAAGCTTTATGAACGCGGCACAGGTGTCGCAACGGACCCGGCCAAGGCGTTGGAATTGTACCAGGCTGCTGCAGCGCAGGATTTTGCGGATGCGATCAACGACCTTGGATTCTTGCATTACCAAGGCGGGCTGGGATTGCCTGCCAATCCGAAAAAAGCCCTGACCTTTTTTGAACGCGCTGCGGATCTGCGCCACCCGCAGGCCCAGTTTAATTTCGCTGCCTTGATAGATGACGGTCTGATCCCGTCGAAAGGTCCGGAAGATTCAGCGCATTATCTTTATGCAGCTCTGCGCAGCGGCAGTTCAGATGTGCTCAACCTGCTGAGCGAGCGGCCCAATATGTTCACTCCGCAAACCCGGCGCTCTCTTCAGTTGAAACTGAAGGAAAACAACTTTTATGCCGGTGCCATTGATGGCAATTTCGGGCCTGGAACCCAACGGGGAATCCGGCAGGCTTACGGGTTGGAAGGCTGACGGGCGGATTTGCGAAACAGCATCACAGCTGACCATCCGCGATCCACGCATCCAGCTGGCGGCGGCTGATCTCGAAGTGCATGCTGTCTTCGCGCCGGAATCCGGCGCCCCAGACCCAGCCCTGATCATAAAAGAAATCCGCCATGATGGTCAGGCCCAGCTGGGTCTTACCGTCGGTGAAATTATCCAGCTTGCCATCAATGTTCAGATCAACGGCCAGGCCATAGCTGTGGGTTGACAGTGAATTTGCGGTGCCGCGGATCCGGCGCACACACAGCGCGCCGGCCGTATTGATGCGGGCATAGAGATCCGGATCCGCCTGGCGGATGTTTTCAAACACCACCTTCAGGCTTTCGATCGCCGGGCGCAGCATGCTGACCCGGATCGGCCCGACCTGTTCGGTCACCAGCTTTTCCTTGAGGTTCGCATTGGTCATCGGTTGGCAGGTATCGTTCAAATCCTCCCGCGGACGGCCCAGTTTTTCCGTCAGATACTTGCCGCCTGTGACCCGCAGCCCGCGGTTCACATTCAAACGGTCGGCAATCAGCACCACCTGTGCGTAATCCAGATCGGCGCCGCCTGTCTGGTTCCAGATTGCGGCCTCGCCTGCCGCGTCATCGGTAAAAGGGGTTCCCCCGCCTGCCCCTCCGGCCGGCAGGCTGGCAACCTCGCTTTGCAGATCGGTCATCCGCGATTGCAGATCCTCGACCTGCTGGCGCAGCATCTCAATCTCGATCCGCGCGGTCGAATCAACACCGCCCGCCCCTTGGAAGTCTTCTTCACTCAGCAGCCAGCTGAGCCCGAACCAAACCGCCGGAGCCAGCACAAGGCCAATGGCGATTATCACTGCTGGCAAAACCCGCATTTTCCCTCCCGGATCAATTGCGCCCATTTCAATCCGTCGCCGCGCGGCAGTAAACCCCCTGATTACAACTTGCCGGAAACACCGTGTTTTTTTCCCGCGCTTCACTCTGCGTGCCATTGGCAGGCCGCAGGTGCTGGTATAGACTGCAGCCATGTTGAATTGGCAGGGGAGGGCGCCGGGCATGATCCGCCTTAAAGGAATTTTTGCAAGTGTTCTGGGTGCGGGCCTGATTTTTGCCCCGCTGGCTCAGGCGCAGTCGAATGGCGGCGAATTGTCAGTCGAGGAAATCACCGAAGCCTTCAAGAAGCAGAAGACGCGCGGCCTGGTTATCGTGCCAAGCAGCACGGCTGCCGCCGAAGATCCTGCGGAAGAAACCGCAACCGTGGCCGCGGCGGCCGAGGAGTACAATCCGGTCGACCGGCAAACTCAGATCAATGTTCAGATCTCCTTTGACTTCGACAGCGCTGCGCTGCGTGCCGATCAGGCCCCGAAACTGGCCAATATGTGCGCCTCGATGAAGGCGCTTGATGGCACAGTGTTCCAGATCATCGGCCATACTGACAGCTCGGGATCCGCCGCCTATAATGAACGGCTGTCGCTGCTGCGGGCGCAGGAAGTCCGACGTCACCTGATCAGCTCCTGCGGTGTGGGCGAAGAAATGCTCAAAGCAATCGGCATGGGTGAGACCGCGCCTTACAACGAAAACAATACGCGCGCCGATGAAAACCGCCGTGTTGAATTCCAGGCTCTGGGCTGATCACGGCCCCGACCCGCGCCGGATGAAGGGCCAGGGAGACTTCCATGCTTGAATCGCGCCCTGGCGACTTGTTCCAGCCGGGTGACCTGCTGAACAATACCTACAGGATTGAAGGCCTGCTGGGTCGCGGCGGCACGTCTCATGTCTATAAGGCACGCTCGGAAATCTCCGGCAACCTGGTCGCCCTGAAGGTGCTGAAACAGGAACTTGCCGCCAATGAGGACTTTACCGTTCTGATGGCGCGCGAGGAGAATATCCGCGAAATCCGCCATGCTGCGGTGGTGCGCTATTCGGAAAATCACCGCACCCCGGACGGCCATATCTATCTTCTGATGGATTATGTCGAAGGCCCCGGTCTCGACAAGCGCCTGAAGCAGGGACCGATGGAGGCTGAGGACCTGCTGGTGATTTGCCGCCGCGTGGCCCAGGGCCTGCAGGCGGCGCATATCCGGAACATCGTCCACCGCGATCTTAGCCCGGACAACATCATCCTGCGCGGCGGTGACCCGGCCGAGGCGGTGATCATCGATTTCGGCATCGCCAAGGACACCAATCCGGGCGCCCAAACCATTGTCGGAAATGAGTTTGCCGGCAAATACTCCTATGCCGCACCGGAGCAGATGAGCGGAAACACCGACGCCCGCTCGGACATCTATTCGCTGGGTGCGCTGCTGTTGGCCAACTTCCGCGGCGCGGCGCCGAAACTCGGCGCCAATCCGATGGAAGTAGTTGAAAACAAGCAAAAACCACTCGACACAGAAGGCTTGCCTGAACCTTTCAAAACCCTGATCGAGCGGATGTGCGCCCCGGATCCGAACGCGCGGTTCCAGAATGCAGGTGAAGTTCTGGCCTTTCTGGATGATCCCGATGGCGGCAGCCTGGGGGATATCCTGGATGGCCCGGCTGAAGACGCCACCATTATCGTGCCGCAGACCAGCAAACCCGCCCCGCCGCCACGATCCTCGGCCAAGCCGGTTCAAGGTAAGGCAGAGGAGACAAAGGGCGGCCGCGGCGGTCTTTGGGCGGCTTTGGCGGTTTTGCTTCTGCTCGGCGGCGGCGGGGCTGGCGCCTATTTCAGCGGCATGCTCGACAGTGTTTTCCAGCCCTCCTATCCAGTCGCCCGCCCCTATTCTTTCATCGCCGAAAAAGCCCCCGATGGTCCGGTCCAAATCGTTGGCAACGTGCCAAGCGAAGCAGCACGGGACGCCCTTTTGGCGCTGTCCCAGGATGCCGATCTGACTCTGGCCTCCGGCGCGATATCCGACACCTGGGGCGCCGATGTGCTCAACACGGTTGAACCGCTTGAGGGTTTGCGCGAATGGCGCCTGGTGGTCAGCAACAACAAGGCGCGGCTCACCGGCTCCACCGACGACACCAACGTGGCCGAAATGCTGAACGAGCTGTTCCGCAACGGCCTGCCCGGCGCCCTGGAAGGCAAGGCCGAGATCCGGTTCGAGCTGCCGATGCTGCCGGTGGCCGAGGTCAAGGCAGTGATGGAGGCTTTTGCCGATTGCGGACCGCTGCTGCGGGACGGCAATGGCCATTACGACGGTTACGCGCCCAGCGACCCGGTGCTGATCAGCGGCCGCGTCGCCAGCACCGCCACCCGGCTGGAACTGTTCGATGCGCTGCGCGCGCTGGCGCATGAACGCCAGGTGGTGCTGGATGTTGAGGTGCTGAACGACGCGCTATGTGTTGTCGAACAGCATCTGCCCAAAGCCCCGTCCGGCGGCGCCGAAGTGAAGTTCGCCGTTGGCGGATCAAGCGTTGAGCCCAATCCATCAGGCCGATTCTTTGTCGGCGAAAACCCGGTCATCGATATCGTGCTGCCGGATGATGTGACCGAAGGTTACCTGACCGTGTCGATCCTGGATGTTTCAGGCAATGTATTCCATTTGCTGCCCAATATCTCGCGCGAGGACAATGCTGTTGCCAGCCTGCGGGACGGTGCCGCGGGCACAGTTCCCGTGCGGGTTGCCTATAGCCTGGAAGAATCCGCCACCAACGGCGGCATTGCCTTCAAGGTTGACGACAGCACCCTTGGGAAAAGCAAAGTGGTGGTCCTGCACTCCGCAGAACCGCTGTTTGACGGCATGCGCCCGACGTCCGAAAGCGCAGTAGGGTTTGCCGAAGCCTTGCAGGCCAGCTACGAGGCGGATTCCAGCCGCATCCGCTCGCTGGACAGCCGTATTCTGGTGACTGCAAAACCCTGATCAGCGGGCCGGAGATTTTTGGCAATTCCAGCTCGGAAAACACACGTGGTTTGTTCCGTTTCCTTCGTCAGGAAACGGCGGAGTCACAGGACGTCAATCACCACTGCGGTAATATTGTCCGCACCGCCCCCGTTCAGTGCGATCTGGATCAGCTGATCGCCGACGGTCTCCAGCGGTGTGCCGGACAGCGCATCCTGCAGGATCTGGAAGGTGGCATATTTTGTCAGCCCGTCCGAGCAGATCAGGAAGCGGTCGCCAGGTTCCGTATCACCGCGGATTTTGTCGATCTCCAGCTCTTCCCCAACACCAACAGCACGGGTGATCGCGTTGGATTGCGGATGCTGCTCCGCCTCGTCCCATGTCATTTTTCCAGCCAGCACAAATTCTGCCACAGCCGAGTGATCCTCGGTCAGCATTTCGATATGCCCGTCCCGCAGCCGGTAGATCCGGCTGTCGCCGGCCCATAGCCCGGCAAAATGCTGATTGGCCATCACCAGCGCCGCAACTGTCGATCCGATTGTGCCGCCGCCACGGGCTTCCGCCTCGGTCCGGATTGCCTTGTGCGCGTTCTGTATCGCCTCGCGCAGCGCATGCATCCGCGCCGCAGGATCCAGACCCAGCGGGATCATGGCCGCAGCATCGGCTATCAGCCGGCTGGCATAATCCCCTGCGTCGTGCCCCCCCATTCCGTCTGCCACGAGCCAGATATCATGCTCCGGCAGCGCCAGAACGGCATCCTCGTTGACCTTGCGCTTAAGCCCCACATGGGTTTGCGCGGTGTAACGGTATTTGCGCAATTGGTTCATCACAGCCCCTCCGCATCCGCCCAAACCGGTGCCCCGAGGTCAAAAAGCCCCAGTGCGGTGCCGCCTTGCGGCAGATCCGCACAGGCCAGCCTCCGCGGCACGCCATCCAGCATCGCCGTCCACAGGCTGCAGCCGGTCAGCCTCCCTTCCAGTGCGGCACCCGCCAAGGCACTTGGCAGTACTTCCGGCCCCTGGGCACCGGCCAAAACAAGACCCGGGCCTGCGGCCGGCAGCGGATCCGCCGATCGTATGTCCGGCATTGGAATACCCGCAAGCGCTTCCGCCAGGCTGTCCTTGGTCATCGTATCCTCCAATGCATCCAGCGCCACATCTTCCAGCCGTTCAAACAGCGCATCCTCGCCAAAGCAGGGCACGGCGGCCGGACCATTCCCTGGCAGCGCCGCCATCAGCGTCAGCGGAAACCGCCTGCCTACCCGGTCAACCGACGGCATCAGCACCCCGATCACCCTTTGCGCTCCGGCCAGTCCGGCAGGCAGGGTAAACCGCCAGATCGGAGCGGTCATGTAGTGGGCATCAAAACCCGGGCCATAAATCTCGCGCCCGTCCAGCATAACCTGCTGCAGCCAGGCATCCCAAACCCGCACAAATCCGCCCGGTGTATTCAGCCGGAAAAAATCCCCGGCTGAAGGCATCTTACCGAATGCACCGAACCCCGCCATTACATCGACTTCGGGCAGCTGAATTTTGCCATTGCCGGCAAGGCAAACGGGTTGATGACAGATCCGGATTGCAGTTCGAACAGTGCTAGACGCCCGCCAACGCGGAAATTCACCCGCCGCCGGTCCGAGACATTGGTGCGCCGCACCTCTGCCGCATCCAGCAGCCGGAACCAGGCCCAAGGCCCATCGCGCGACATCACGTTCTCGGCGTCGCGTTTCTTGGGCAAAAGGGTGATCCGCGCCAGCCCCACCGACCCCGGCCAAGTCACAGCCACAGGCGTCGGCGCACCGGACCGGTGGTTATAGGCCACTTTGGAACCATCGATCTCCAGCACAACCTCCTTCGCCTTGGGGTCCAGCGCGTTGACGGTGATCTGAAACTGCACCGCAGGCTGAGCACCGCCGGCAAAAAACGCCTCCTTGATCTCGGCGGCATATTGCATCTGCTGCAGCACCGCCGGGCTGATGCCCAGATCCACGTCATTCACCCGCTTCCAGGTCCAGGGACGGCTGCGGGTATCGACGTATTTCAACAGCTGATCGTTAAAGAAGCCATCAATCATCCCGCCGGGTGCAAACAGTTTGGCAAAATCCGCCATTGCCACATCAGCGCGGGCCGAGCGGTTGAACGGATAGCGGTTCCCCAGCGCCTGCTCGCAGAACGGCAGCACCGCCGATTGCCAGCGCGCATTGATCGACGCACGGGTGCCCTCTGAGGTGATCCCCGAAGACCCCGCGGAAATCTGCGTTGCCCAGCGGGGCAGCGGCCCGCCCATCCGGCTGGCGGTCTGCTGGAACTGCAGCAATGCCTGGCCGCTTTGCCCGCCTGTGGCCACGCCCGAGAAGGACATCTTGTTCAGCTCCTGATAGACCTGCTGCAGCTGGCCCATCAGATCATCCAGCTGCGAGGGCTGGCCTTCGGGCCGGTTCACCAGATTGTACAGCCATTCAAACCGTTCCTGCACATAGGCGCCCGGCGGCTTGGCGGCCTGTCCGGGCGCATTTTCAGCAGAGCCGACCAGCGCCTCCAGCAGGATCTGGCCCTGGATCGACAGATTGGAGCGCGCCTCAATCGCGGCCACGTTCTGGGCACCCGCAGCAAGAGTGCCCGCGTCCAGAATTGATTTATCCTCGTTCAACCGGGTCTCGGCACTGACGTCGGTCAGGATGTTGACGATGGGCGAGGTTGGCCCCGACAGAACATTCGTGACCTCAACAGCGTGGGACAGCGACTCCAGCGGGATAATGTCGATATCCCCCAGGATCTGGTCATAGCGGCTGATATAGTCGTTGTAGTACAGGTCCAAAACGTCCCGGCTGAGCTTCAGCAGCACTGCCTCGTTCTGGGCGGCATCACTTTGCTCGCCCAGCACCCAGGCTTCGCGGTGGACCCTCTCGGCGACACTGACCGCCTCCGGCAGGAATACGTTGTGGAAGCCGTCATAGGTGAAGACGCCTTCGATCCCCTCGTTCAAGGGTTTGCCGGAACTGCGCACCAGCACCCGCATGACCGACGGTCCGCCAACATCCGTGATCCGCCACTTCGCCAGCGCCGTGGCCTTCTTCGAATTCAAAATGCCGTTGTAAACCCGCTGCGCCAGCGGCATTTCCGACAGGATGTTCTGCGCCTGGGCAATCAGCGGGCCATTAAGGGCAATCTCCTCCATCGGCTGCGACAAAAGCGCGGTCAGATGATCCATCAGGTCGGCACGCAGCTGGTTGCGGGCGATGCCGGGATAGGCGATCCGCTCCCAATCCAGCCGCATCCACTCCTTGATCAGGTCCTGGTTCATCGGCCCCTGCAGGCCCAGCATCAGATAGATTTTCAGTGCTTCATACAGCGTGTCGGGATTGTTGATATTTCCCTCGATCTGCTGCTCCAGCCGCACCAGCAGCCGCGGCAGCAACCGCTGGTTCAGCGCCGCGCGGTAGGTCTGTGCGGCTTGGGTGCCGATCACCTCGCCCTGATACAGGCCATAGGTCATGGCGCCATCGGGTTCCGGATCAGACAGCACCGGATTGCCCGGCATGTCGCGCAGATTGTTGAGCGCAGCGGCCACCGGCACCAGATCGGTATCGCCGACCGGGCTGGGCGGCAACTGCGCCGCTGCTGCCTGATAGGCGGCAACCTGACCCTCAGCCTCGGCAATCAGATCGGTGTTCCTCAGATAGGACCGCACCCAAAGCGCACCCATAGCAACGGCCACCAGCACTGTCGCAGTGATCGCAATCCGGCGGGTCCAGCGGTAGCGGCGTTCGACCTTGTCATCCGCCGACACCAGCCCCGCCTCGGGGAACATCACACTTTCAAACAGCCGGGTCAGGAAGAAAGACCGCCCGGTGCCCTGCCCGGTGCCAATCGCCTGCCGCCCGATGCCAAAAGTCTGCGCCATGCCCAGCATCAGCCGGTCGATCGGCGTGCCTTCCTGGGTGCCGGAGGTGAAATAGACCCCGCGCAGCATCTGACGCTGTTCATAACGGTTGTCCTGAAACACCTCGGTCAGAAACTCGCGTGCAACACCGCGCATCGAAGCCACCTGCGCCGGGAAGCCGGCAATCAGGGCGCGGCGCTGGTGGTCGGTCTCGGTCTGCATCTTTTCCAAGAGCTGCGCATTGACCTGCCCCAGCAGCAGCCCGAACTCCTCGTCAAACCCGGCAATCGGCGCGGCGTCCTTTTTGCCCTTGGGCAGCGGCAGGGTGAAACCCCAGACCTGTTCGCGGTCCTCTTTGCCCAAAGAGTCGTGAAACTCCTGAAAGCCGGCAATCAGGTCGGCCTTGGTGAACAACACATAGACCGGAAAACGCACGCCCAGCTTCTCGCGCAGCTCCGCCAGACGGCGGCGCACGGCAGCAGCGTGGCTTTTCTGGGTGATCTCGTCCTGCAACGACAGGTCCGACAGCGAGATCGCGATGATCGCACCGTTGATCGGCTGCCGCTTGCGGTACTTCTTCATCAGCCCCAGGAAACCCAGCCAGGCGGCGTTATCCGCCTCGGCGTCGCTTTCCTGGGTGGTGTAACGTCCCGCCGTGTCGATCAGCACCGCCTCATTGGTGAACCACCAGTCGCAGTTGCGGGTGCCGCCGACACCGCCAATCGCAGCCTTGCCCAGCTTTTCAGCGAGCGGGAATTGCAGGCCGGAATTGACAATCGCCGTGGTTTTGCCAGCGCCCGGCGGGCCGATCATGATGTACCAGGGCAAATCGTTCAGATGCCGGCGGCCGCCCTTTGACTTGCGCAGCTCCTTCATTGCGTCCTTGAACTTGCCGCGCAGTTCGCCGATTTCCTCGGACAGCACATCGTCTTCCGAGGTATCCACCGCTTCGGCGATCTCCTCGGTCATCTCCTTGTCCTTGCGGCGGCGCCGCCAGAAGATGATGCCGATGATGATGAAGTACAAAAGGAAGATCACCCCGATGGTGATCAGCCGCGACGTCACACTGTCAAACGGGCGCCAGTCCTCGCTGCCGATGAAAGGGGTGAAATACCAAACACAGGCCGACAGCACCGCTGCCAGGATCAGCAGGATGGTATAGATCGACCGGAACAGCGGAAAGATATAACGGCGGATCATCCTTCAACCTCCTGAACCAGCAGGATTTCGATCCTGCGGTTCTTGGCACGCCCTGCGCGGGTGCTGTTGTCTGCAATCGGTTCCTTGTCGGCGCGGCCCTCGGCCGACAGCCGGTCCGGGTCGGTCATCACCTTGGCCATGCCTGCCATCACCGATTTCGCCCGCGCCAGCGACAGCGCCATATTGGATGGGAAGCGGGAGGAGCGGATAGGAATATTGTCGGAATGGCCCGCCACGATAATCTTGCCCTTTTCGTCATTCAGCGATTCAGCCACCCGGTTTACCGAGGACCGGAATTTCTGGCTGAGCTGGTCCGAGCCCGAGCCGAACATGCCCGAACCGGCCAGCCGGATAATCAGCGTGTTGCCCTTTTGGAAGACCTGCACGATGCCTTCCTTGATCTCCGGTTCCAGGAAGCCCGAGACCTTGGCGATCTGTTCTTCGGTTGTTGGTGCAGGCGGCGGCGGCGGCGGTGGCGGCGCACGCCGTTCCAGCTCTGCCTTGGGGCCGGAATCGACAATCGTCAGCTGCCCGACCACATTCTCGGTCTGGTTCGACAGCATCCAGCTAAGGCCCAGAAACTGCAGCGCCAGCAGCGCGCAGGTGGCTGCCAGGGTGATCCACACCAGCCGCCAAACCGACAGTGCCTTGAACGGTTTGACCAGCCCTTCCCAATGCGGCGACAGATCGCGCTCTACGGGTCCGCGCTGGTTGCGGATGATCCGGGCCAATGCGCCGCGGATCTGCAGATGTTTCTCGGAACCGCCCTGCTCCACCCGCAAACGGCCCTCAAATCCCAGCGACAGGCACATGTACAGGAATTCGAGCATGTCGATATTGCCGCCCGGCTCTTTCTCCAGCCGTGCCAGCAGGTCATAGAACCGGTCGCCGCCCACCACCTCGCGGTGGAATGTGGCCACCATCGACTGCAACCCCCAGGCGGATTGCCCGCCCCAGGGCGTGTTCAGCACCACGTCATCCAGCGTCGCGCACAGCGCATAGCGCGCAATTTTCACCGTCTGGGCGGCAATGCCTGCCTGCAACGCGCGGTTCTCGAACGCGCGCACCTCGGCCACCACATTCTTGCGTAAGCCATCCGGGTCCATGTGCTGGGCCCGGTTGCGGATCCGGCTGATCAGCGCAAACAGGGTCGAGGCACAGGCCGTCAGCTGGTTCATGCCCGTCAGCGCCATTTTCGGCGCCTTCGCCCCGCCCGCGGCAGCCTGTTGTTTCGGCGCAGCCGCCTGCGGCACGCCATAGGCATCCAGCCCCGGCTCAGCCGGCTGTTCCGCTCCGGGCTGGACCTGCGGTGTCTCCGGCTGCTGTACCGGCGTGGCCGTCCGCCGTCCGCCAGGGTTCGGCTTGATCACCGTCTTGTCGGTATCCCCCGGTTCGGCAAAGGGATCGTCATAATCAGCCATCTCAGCATCTTCCCTTATGCATTACGGATCGCCCAAAGCTCCATCTTGAGCCCCGGATACTGCCCAGACACATGCACTGCGATGCCGCCCGAAGTGGTCATCTTGCGCCAATAGGGGCTATCCGCGTCCATCTCGAAATAGACCACGCCGGAGTGATAGGGGATCTGCCGCGGTGCCACCGGCAAGGGCCGCAAGGTGATCCCCGGCAGCGCCGAATTCACCAGCTGGCGGATCTCCTCGACGGGTCCTATCTTAGCCTGGCCGGAAAAATGCTTGCGCACGTCCTCGGCCGGAATGTCGGCGCTGACTGCCAGTACAAAACCAGCATTGCCCAGCAGTTTGCGGTCGGCGATGACCCCCACCGAGATACCGTATTTGCGCGCCTCCAGCTTGATCGGGATCGCCGTCTGCTCCAGAACCGAGCTGAGGTATTGGCGCAGCACCCGGATCACCGGCGCAAAGCATTCGACCAGATTGTCATGGGTATAGGGCGGAAACTCCGGCGCCTGTTTTTCGGTCGACATGAATACCGACAGCTCCCCGGCCAGCCCGGCACAGGCGGTGAACAGGCGTTCGGGATGCAGATTTTCAATGTTACGCAGATGGCGCACCTGCGGCAGCATCCGGTTGACCACCGCCAGCAGCATGAAGTCCGACACATCCGCCACCCCGCGGGCACCGCCCGCCTCTGACAGACGGCCCGCCAGCGCCTCCATCCGGTGCGCCAGCAGCCCCTCCAGCTCGCGCAGGAAACCGCTGAGCGCAGGCGCCGCCCGCACATCCAGGCAAGCCGGGACAAAGGCCTGATCCAGCACGATCTCCTTGTCCGGGCGCACCTCGATGATACGCGCGACGGGGATCGCCAGCAGATCGGCCAGATCGTCCACCTCCAGGGCAAACTGCAGCCGCATCTTGCCCACATCCAACTCCACCGGCTTGCGCTCGGTCGAGGTGACATCGGTCACTTCCTGCTTGTCCGGACGCAACCGGCTGGCGGAGCGTTCGGCGCCGCTCAGGTCTACCTCGGTGGCGCCCTGGCGGCGCTGGGGCACGGTGATATAGACGATGCAATCCTTGACCGTCGAGGGCACTTCCATCGCCGGCGGGTGCGGATCCGCCATCGGCACCCGGAACACCGTGCCGTCATGGGTCAGCCCTTCGCAGGACTTCACCGCGAACTGGCCGATCTTCAGCGCCTCATGGTCGATTTCCAGCCCGTTTACACCCCAGGCATAGGAGCCGAGCCGCCGCGCCAGCCCGGCAACCAGCGCCTCGTTATAGCGGTCGGACTGCTGGAAGTGATGCGGCTGCAGAAACAGCCCCTCCGTCCAAAGTACTTTACTGTCCCAGGACACCGGGATCTCCTCTCAGTTGCGGGCACGCGCCAGCGGCGCGGTGCGCATCAGTCCTTCAGCCTGTCCAGCTGATCCTTGTAGGCACGCGCGAACTCGCGGCTGAACAAGTCGTGAAAATCATTCTCAGCCTGATCGGAAATCTCCGCATAAAGCTGTTCATAGACGTCCCAGTATTGCGCCTTTTTACCGCGCAAAAGACCCTTAAGGCCGCCTTTGGTTTCAATCTGGCTTTCCAGTGCCTTGGGGTCGAGCCGTTTCAAGACGCCTTTCAGCGCCGCCTCCATGCCGGTGACCATCGCCACCTCATGCGCCTTGATATCGCGCAGCGCCTCTTCGGCGGCGGTTTCAGGCGACAAGTAACCCTTGGTCGCCGGGCGCACCATCGCCTCAACCGCCTGTTCAGGCGTGATCGAGAATTTCAGCGGATTGTTTCCACCCGCCGAGATCATCGTCTGTTCAATCCGGAATTCAGACTTGATCGAGGTCCGCGTCATCAGGATTTCGCGCAGGCCGGTAACCAGTGTCCGCATCACCCGGCCCATGCGCGCCATGGTGCTGGCGTGTTCCGCCGGATCAAGGCTGACTTCGGCGCCGGCACCCTTCAGGAACGCGGCCACCGCGTCCTGCGCCTCCGCTGACGGCGGGGCCGCTGGCGCGATGGTCTTCTCTTCCCCCGCAGCCGTATCCTGCACCGGCGGTATCTCGGTCGGCGGTGCGGACGGCACTTCCGGCGGCGGTGCTGCGGGCGGGGTTTCCGGCACCGGGGGCGGAACCTCCCGCGGCGGCGGTGCAGGTTGCGGATCGGGGGCAGGCACCGGGGTTTCCGGCTCGCCTATACCGGACAGGAAATCATCGTCCCAATCGTCCGGGATCATGTTCGACTGCGCTGCAGGCACCGCAAACCCGTCCGAAGCGGTCGGGTTGTGGTTGGCCAGACTGGCCCCCTCACCTTCGCGTCCATCGCTGGCTTTTTGAAAGAACGGATCTTCTTCCTCGCCCAGGGGCGGCAGCAGCTCATCGATCGGATCCACCGGGTTCAGCTGAGCAGGCCCCTTCAGCCCCTCGCCCAGCAGATCATCCAGGAAATCACCGCCCGGTCCCGCGTCTTCCAGCAGCTGCAGCGGATCCGGCGCATTGGCGGCATTGCCGTGCGAGGCCGGCCCCTGCGCGGCGGGGGCAGCAATCATGCCGCCGACATCCGCCAGATCATCGCGGATTTCCACCACCAGCTCATAGTTGCCGACGCACAGCACATCCCCATTGTTAAGCGGCGTCGGCGTGCGGCCCAGCGGGATTTTGGAATAGTTCAGAAAGGTGCCGTTGGAGCTAAGGTCCACCACCACCACATTGCCATTGTGATCCTCGATCACGCAGTGATTGCGCGACAGCAGCTGGTCCGGATCCGGCAGCACCAGGTCGCAGCTGGCGCCGCGTCCCACAGTCAGGCTTGGCCCCCGCATCGGAACAGGGGCCGCATCGCCGGGCATTGCGCCCGAGCTTTGGAATTTCAACGTCACTCCCATGCCTGGGCTTATCCTCCCACCAATACGGTGACCTGCCCCAGGGTGATCATGCCGCCGCACGCTGCCGTATCCATGATACGCGCCGCAGGCAGGCTGTTGATCAATACCGTGCCGGACCCTTTGACGATCGGGTGCGGCGGCGCCGCGGTACACATATCAGAGACCCGCGCCGCAGGCAGACCGCCCACCAGCACGGTCACCGCGCAGGGCGGCAGGATCGGCGTCGGCACCGGCAGCACCGGCGGCGGCGGGGTGGAGGGCAGCATGCAGGCATGCAGATCCGTCATCCGGGCCTGTGGCATTCCCATAACTTACATCCTCCCTCAGCTTTGCGTTGCCGCTTCCGGCACCTGGACAACCTGCCCCTTGCCGCCACGCGCAATATCCAGCGCCCGCTCTATCAGAACGCCGCCGTGTTCTTCAAACTTATCAGACAATTGACCCAAGGCCACCATATTCATGGCAAAGGCCGCCGCCTCGGACGCGCCTGCGGGGGCGGGATATTGATTCAATTCTCCCGGTCCCAGGGTGCCGGCCGCATAGAGCACCGCCAGCGCGCAATTCACCGTGTCATCATCCACATAGGCATGATCCAGGGTGATACGCGCCTTGTCGCGGTTTTCCTCGGATGGCTCAAACACCCAGGCCTCCGACGCCGTCAGCGAGGCCGGATCCTGGTCCGAGCGCGGCCCGATGTAATCGCGCGCCGCCAGACAGGCCCACCAGACCCGCTCCCGCGGGGGCAGCAGCACTGCCAAAAGCCGCAGCAGATCGACCAGCGCGCCTTTGCGGTCCAGCTCCTCCAGCACAGTTCCCGCCAGCGCCGTGGGCGGCGCCTCCAGCGGTGTTTTCAATATAACATTTGCCCGTGACAACAGCTTGGCCACCGGGTCAGCGGGCATTTTCACCAGCTTTTCAAATCTTGCCGACATCTGCACCACCTAGTTGATCATCGTGAGGCCGCCCTTCAGGGTCAGCATGGCCTCGCCTTTCACGGTGGTCATCGGCGCCTTGGCCTCAACCATTCCAGAGCCTTCGATCTTGATCATCGGCCCCTTGATCGTAACACCGGAATTGTCGATTTTTACCTCAGATGCCCCCACTGTCAGCTTGATCTCCTGACCTGCGCTCATGGCGATCTTGCCCGCGGTCACATCAACCGTCAGATTGCCCAGCGACACGGTTTCCGAATGGTCCCCCTTGGCAATGGTTTCGGTCAGGTTGCCGGTATCCACATCCAGGGTCATATTGCCGGTCTGGATGGTCTCGGACTTGTCGCCGGTTTCCACCACCTCGGTCCGGTCGCCTTCATGCACGGTTTCCGTCATGTGCTGCTGAACCGTGAACAGGTAGCTCTTTTCATCCGCCCCGGTCACTTCCGGATCGGGCGCATCCATGCCAACAGTCACCGTCGAGCGGTCCTTGACCAGCATCTGGTGATCCTTCTGCGCCTGCACCCGCATCAGCTCGCTGTCTTTCTTGTCATCGAACATCAGCTCGTTATAGCCGCCGCCGCCCTTGGAGGAATTGGTTTTGATCCCCAGCTGGGTCTGATCATCGGGGTAGCTATAGGGCGGCATGGTTTCAGCATTGTAAAGCATTCCGGTGCAGATCGGCCGGTCGGGATTGCCGTCCTCGAACTGGATCACAACCTCCTGGCCGATCCGCGGGATCGCCACCATGCCCCAGTTCTTGCCGGACCAGGGTGTCACTACCCGTACAAAGCAAGAAGAGGTCTCACTCATCTTGCCTTCCCGGTCCCAATGGAACTGGATCTTGATCCGGCCATGCTTGTCGGTCCAGATCTCTTCGCCGCTCTGGCCGACCACGGTTGCAGTCTGCAGTCCCTGCACCTCCGGCCAGGGGGTCACCAAGGGCGCCCGGAACTGATCGGCCTTCAAAATGGCGCTGAAAGTCGATGCATAGACGTCATGCTCCATTTCCTCGGGCACATCCATATTGCGCGCCTTCAGGTCGCGCCGCATCGCCCCCTTGGTCGCAATCTCTTTCTTTTTCTGGCTTTCCCGCTCGCCGTAATCCCAGGCCACCTTGACATGATGCTCCGCCTCAATGACGAGATATTCTTTGTTGTTCTCCTTCACCGGATGTTTTTCCATGGTGAAGGTGCTGCCGGTGCCCAGGGTCGCCACACTGGAGGCGCCGCGCCAGCGGATGTGCCGGATCGCCTCCGCTTCCATCCGCACCCTTGAGCGTTTGTCACCCAATGGGGTCTTGGACGGATACCGGCCCTGATAGTCATAAACTTCGTAATTCTTGTAGGAATGGCTGCCCTTAAGTATTTCAGTGGCCGCCTTCAGATCCGCCGAGGGCGTTTCAAAATTGAAATCATTCAGCGTGACCTTGCCGCGGGTCAGGATCTCTTCCTTGGTCCATTCCGAGATATGCTCCTCGCGCCGCCGGTCGCTGTCATCGCGGGCGTGGAACTCAATACCCGCGCCGCCCTTGATCGGCGCGTGCCCGCTGACACCATCGCACAGCACCAGCTTTTCAATCGCGGTATCGCCAATGGGACTGTCGAAGTAGAAGTATATCCCCTCTTCCTCCATCAGACGGCACAGGAAGGCATAATCGCTCTCGCGGTATTGCAGGCAGTATTCGCGCGCCTCGTAAGAATCGCTCAGCTTGTCGGTGAAATCGCTGAAACCGTACTCGCTGAACAGCTGCTTGATGATATCGACAGACGTCTTTTCCTGAAACACCCGCAAGTCGCTGGTCCGCGTCAGCAGCCAGAACCAGGGGCGCACCTCCGCCACATACATCTCGTAGCCGTTGCGAAAGCCCAGATACTCGACCGAAATGCACAGCCCGTTGAACTGATGCTCGGTCTGCTGGCGCATCACATGCACATTCATCTGCTTGCCGACCAGATCCTGAAGCTTGGGCTGGCTCTTGGTCGCGGCAAACTCAATTGTGGTCTCGGTCAGCTTGCTCAGCCCCTCGCGCACAATCGCACGGCTCATCATCAGGCCGTCGGTGGAATATGTCCCCGACATCCAGGCGAGGTCGTTTTCATGGCCCTTGCTTACAACCATGTCTCCTCCTTTCCGCGACGGGAACCGGGCCGGAAATCGCCGGCAGTGTTCTCAAACATTCGCATCATAAATCATCCAAAAGCGCGGCGAGGTCCGCATCCATTTCATCATCATCCCCGTCATCATCATCGTCGTCGTCCCCGAACGACGCCAACAGGTCGTCCAGATCCCCGAGACCATCGTCATCCCCGCCGTCGTCTCCAAGGTCCAGATCGTCCAGGCCGAGATCATCCCCATCATCTCCGCCCAAATCCAGATCAAGATCCAAATCATCTTCATCATTGCCGCCGTCCGCTGGTTCGGCCGGCTTTGGCTGCCCGCGCGGATCCGGCGGCGAGGGTTCCGGCGCCGGCAATCCGGTCCAGGGGCCCAGGATCTCGCTGCCCTTCAGAGAATTGAAGGAGGTCAGCCGCACCTCGTCCCGCCCCTTGACCGCACTCACCGCCATGAACCCGCGCTCCTGCGCCAGCGTAATCTTGTCCAGATCAATATTGCGCTCGGTGCAAGGCAGCGCCACCTGATCGCCGAACTTATCGTTCACATAATGATAGGGCATCTCCCCCAAAGTCATGATTTTACCCAGTTGAAGCGACGGCCCGTTCTGCCGGAACGACCGCCCCAGCAGGATCGCCACCAGCACCACCGGGTTGGCCCACAGCATGCCCTTCAGACCCTCGGTTTCAGTAAATTCCTCAAAATCAAATTCATAGCAAGGCTCAGTCTTCTCACCATATGGGCGCCGCAGCAGGAACCGCGGGCTGACAAGCCCCAGATGCCCGGCCTCCGCCATGCCCTGCAACGTATCCCAGGCATCGGCCACCAGCTTGGGCCGCTCCGCCTTCGGGGTCTTCAGGAACTCCGGCGAAATCGCGGCAAAGAACGGTGCATCCACATGCGCCGCCACCCGCGCAATCCGGCCCAAGAGTTCCGCATGCGGCGGGGTTTCCTCAAACTGATACATGCCGATCAGCGCCGAATAACCGCCGCGCCCGTTCTCCTCGTCCAGCGGCTCTTCGGTCAACAGCCGCACAAAACCGGTTTTCGACAGGTCTTCTTCCGCCGCCAGATCCACCGCCAATTCCTCGGCCGAGATGTCATACAGCATCACATCCAGCGTATCGTCATCCTCGATCGAGCGCGCCATCAGATCAAGCGAGCGCCACTGCGCCTCCACCGACTGGAACTCCGGATGGTGCAGCACCAGCCGCATCGCATCCGACAGCGACTCATCCACCGCCTTTTGCATTGCCGCCACATCGGGGTCCGGCAGCGCCCGGATATGCGGGCCGACGACCCGCGCCAGCAGCTCCTCCACCGGCGAGGCCGGGCGCGGGGTGATGCCGGTTGCCCCGATCAGCTGCTGAAAGGCGCTCAGCCGTTTGTCGGCCGGCACTGAATTACCCGCCGAGGTCCGCTTTGGCGCCCGCGCCTTGGTGCCGTGTTTCTCCGCCCAGGCCTTCAGCGTGCCCGCCGCATGATCCGCTGTCGCGCCGCTTTGCAGCTGTTTGCGCAGCCCCACCAGTTCGGAAAACAGTTCAACGTTTTCATACAGCTCATCCGGGTGCAGACCATCCAGATCCTCCAGCTTGACCGCAATCCCGGCGCCGTCCTTGCCGATCGGCAGCACCAGTTCAGCCGCAAAGCTCTCGATCACATCTTCGACCGTATCCGGGTCCAGCAGGATCGCCTTGCGGGCTGCCAGACCGTCGCCGGTCTCCAGCTGCCCCTTGGCCGCGCGGCCTGAGAAATCACCCAGAATGGCCAGCCGGAACCGCTTGCGCTGCAGCTTCTGCGGATCAGGGCGGTCCGCGCTCATGGTGCCATAAGCGAACTCGGGATCATCGGGTACTTCAACCGCCGCAGCCTCTGCCCCGGGGTCGTCATCGTCGGTGTCCAGGTCCCCCAGCAGCGCATCCAGATCGTCGCCCCCCGTGTCCCCGGCATCCTCTTCCTCACCGCCAAGATCCCCCAGCAGATCGTCCAGATCCATATCGCCATCATCACCCATCAGGCTGTCCAGATCGGAATCCGCATCTCCCAGCCCGCCCAGCAGCGCATCCAGGTCATCCTCGGCACCCGCGTCTTCTGCCGCCTCCTCCGCCGAGGCCTCCTCGCCGAGGCCGGCCAGCAGACCGTCCAGATCGCCCTCCTCTTCCTCGCTGCCGAGATCGCCTAGAAGATCATCGAGGCTGGCGTCTTCCGCCTCCTCCGCGCTGTCCTCATCAAGCCCGCCCAGCAGCGCGTCCAGATCATCATCGTCCGCCGCTTCATCACCGGCGGCGCCATCATCGTCCAAACCGCCAAGCAGATCATCCAGGCTGCTGTCTTCTCCCTCTTCTGCGGCGCTGTCGTCCGGCGCGTCCAGACCGCCCAGCAAGCTGTCCAAATCATCGCCGCTATCCTCTGCGCCCATTGACGGCTCTTCGTCCGTATCACTCAATAGCGCATCAAGGTCATCATCCTCGGATGCAGGCTCATCATCGTCCGTCAGGTCTCCTAGAAGACTGTCCAGACCGTCATCGCCGGCAGGCTCTTCCGCATCACTTCCGCCATCCAGCAAGGCGTTCGTTTCCAAATCTGCGCTGTCTGGCCCGCCCTCGCCTTCGGCAAGGTCCGCCAGTATGTCTTCCGCGGCGCCCTCCTCGGGCGCATCGCTGCCAAGGTCCGCGAGCAAGTCATCCAGACCGCCATCCCCAGCGTCATCTTCTGCAGGCGCCTCCAGCGTGTCCAGCGCAGCACCCAGATCGTTGTCCCCGGCATCGTCCTCTGGTTCTTCCAGCCCGCCAAGGATACCGTCCAGGACATCCTCCTCCTCGGGCGCGTCCTCCGCATGATCCTCTGCCAGACCGGCCAGCACGTCTGCGGCGCTGTCCTGGCCGTCCGTTTCCTCAGGCGTCTCAAGACTGCCCAGCACCGCGTTCAGATCTTCACCTGGATCCTCATCTTGCTCCGGGCCGCCCGCCAGCAACCCTTCCAATACGTCAACGGTCTCGTCTTCCGGCGCTTCTGAAGTCTCAACCGAGGCCAGACTGTCCAGGGCATCCTCCGCCGCGTTGCCGCTGTCTTCCTCCTCTGCAGCGTCTTCCAGCAGACCTTCCAGAACATCGTCCAGGCCATCCTCCGGGCCGCCGTCTTCAATGCCGCCTTCGACGGCGGCATCAGCCAGGCTGTCCAGCGCCGCAGCGGCTTCGCTGCCGTCATCCTCTGCAACCGGCTCAACATCTGGAAGTCCACTTAGAACACCGGTTATATCTTCGCCCTGGTCTTCTGCGATCTCTACCTGGGTCAGACTTTCCAGAGCTGCCTCCGCCGGATCATCGGCGTCTGCCTCTTCCGGCTGTAAGCCGGCCAGCTCATCCAGAACCGCTGCGGAGGCATCAGAGACATCCGCGTCCGGCACATCTGCCGCCGCCAGACTTTCCAAGGCGGCACCCGCGGTATCATCTTCCGCTTCATCCTCCGGCGCCTGATCTGCCAGCCCGTCCAGAATGCCAGTGTGATCCTCCGCGGGCTGCTCTGCAGTTTCAACCGCAGCGAGGCTTTCCAGCGCATCATCAGCCGCCGTGTCTGCCTGCTCCGGCACATCAACGTCCGCGAGCGCATCCAGGACACCGGAATGATCTTCCATTTCAGCTTCCGGCACGTCCGCGGCTGCCAGGCTGTCCAGCACCATCCCGGACACATCCTCCGTGCCGGCGTCCCCGGGTTCCTGCGCCGCCAGCCCGGCCAGCACTTCGCCAGAGGTATCCGCTTCTTCCCTTTCAGGCACGTCCGCCTGCGCCAGCCCCTCCAGAACAGATGCCGCGCCGTCCTCTTCTTCGGGTTCCGGCACGCCGGTTGCAGCCAAAGCCGCCAAAGCATCCGCCGCATCATCCCCCGGTTCGGGGTCTGCCGGTGCGGCGGCGCTTAGACCCGCCAGCACGTCAGCGGATGTGTCTTTGGGTGCAGCATCCTGCGGGGCCGTATCCCGCAAACCTTCCAGAATCCCCGACGAGGCATCCTCTGCCGCCTGATCTTCCGGCACCGCGTCGCGCAATGCGTCAAGAATCCCGCCGGATGCATCCGCAGGCGCTGCTGCCTCCGGAGCCGCCGCCGCCAGCCCGGCCAGCACATCGCCGCTGGTATCTGCCTCTTCTTCAGGCAGTTCCAGATTGCGCAGACTGTCCAAGGCCGCAGCGCTGCCGGCATCCCCCGCCGGCGCCGACACAGCCGCCAGCAGCGACGGGTCGTTCAGGATCGTCTCAATCAGCGTTTCGGCGCCGGTCTTGCCGTCCATATAAGCCATCAGGTTCTGCAACTGGGTGCGCGCCTCCAGCAGCGGGCGCAGCGCATCCACCTTGGCGGCAATGGCGCCGGGCGAGAAATCCGCCATGCTTTCAAACGTCAGATCGACCGCCAGGTTGCCTTCACCGGTCAGCGTGTTGGGCACGGTAAAGGCGGCGCGCGGCGCCATAGATTTCATCCGTTCGTCAAAATTGTCGACATCGATTTCCAGGAATTTGCGGTCCGCAACTGCCGGCTGCTCAACCGTGGACTTGCCCGCAAGGTCGCTCATCACGCCCATCACAAAGGGCAGCTGCACCTTCTTTTCGGCGCCATACAGCTCCACGTCATATTCAATCTGGACGCGCGGCGCCCGGTTGCGGGCAATAAACTTTTGCGAGCTGTCAGCCATTTCCCTGCCCTTTCAACTGCGCAATTTCCGACCGCAACGCCTTGATCTCCTCGTGCAGCTCCCTCACATGCGCGTCCACCACATCGGTCTCGGATTTCACCAGATTGCGCAGTTTCTCGAATTCGGCCTCGGCGTCCGCCTCCACCGCGGTCTGCATGGTATTGACCAGAAGGCCGATGAACAGGTTCAGTACCGAAAACGCAGTGATCACGATGAACGGCACAAAGAAGGACCAGGCAAAGGGGAACTCCTCCATCACCGGCCGCACGATACCCATTGACCAGCTTTCCAGCGTCATGATCTGGAACAGCGAATACAGTGACCGGCCCAGGGTGCCGAACCATTCATCAAAGGCCTGCCCGTACATCATCGTGGCCATCACGCCGAACACATAAAACACGATAGAGATCATCACGATCACCGCGCCCATGCCCGGCAAGGCATCCAGCAGCGCCTGCACCACCGCCCGCATCTGCGGGATGACCGACAGCAGCCGCAGCGCCCGCACCACCCGCAGTCCGCGTAGCGCCGACAGGCCCTGGCTGTCCGGGAACAAGCCGAACGAGACCACAATCAAGTCAAAGATATTCCAGGCCGAAGCAAAGAAGCGCAGGCCATGGGCAAACAGCTTCAGCGCCAGTTCCAGAACAAAAATGCCCAGAACAACAGTGTCGATGACATCCAGCAGACCGCCCGCATGCGCCCGCACCGCAGCAGAGGTACCAAGTCCCAGAGTGATCGCATTGAAGATGATGATGCCCAGAATGGTATTGGTTACCCATTGGCGCTCAACAAATTCCCGGGCCCGGTCCCGGAGCGTCCCTTCGGTTTGCGCGCTGCTGTCCAATTTGTTTCTCCACCCGGTCTTTCAATTCTTGCCGGGCACGTTCTGCGCCCGGCGGTCTTGCATCATTTGTCAGGCCGCGTCGAACACGGTCCCGTCCAGCGCCTTGCTGGTGATTTTGTCGTAGGCATAGCCGCCGACCGCACCGCCCACGCCCAGGGCCAGATCCTTGGCGCCGGTAGCAATCGAGTTGCCGTCAATCGGCGACAGCGCCAGGGCAGCGAACTTCAACCCCTCGCGGAACACCTTCAGCGCTTTGGGGTCCTTGATCGTCAGTGCCTTCACCCGCTTCATCAGCTCCTTGATATTGCTGGCCCAGCCGCGCGCATCGCCGTACATGATCTGGATTTTGTCGATGGCTTTCTGAACCTCGGCATAGTTTTTCGCCAAGGCTGTATCCAGCGCCTTGCTGATCATCACCAGCTGGGTCTTCTTGTCCTTGATCGGATGCTTTTTCAGCTTCTTGCCGACCTCGGCCAGGAATTCCTTCTTCAGTTTTTCCTGCTGTTTCAGAATCTTGTTCAGGTTCTTGGACAGGTCATGCATTTTGACGACCATCTGGGCGTATTTCGCCTTCAGCGTATCTGCCGAATCCTCCACCGTCTTGACCGACGGCTGCGAGATCCCAAGGAACTCCTGGAACACGGCCGCCGACACCTCATTCGCTGCATTCAGCGCCTTGTTTGAGGCCGCCTTTTCCACCACCGCCAGGTTTTTCACCAGGATGGTCTTGGACTGGTCGATATTGATCGCCAGCTTGCCAATGTCCTTGGCCAGCGTGACGCCGGACTTGATCAGGCCGATGATGCCAAAGGCCGCGCCCGCGCCGCCGGAAAACGGCGAGGTCGCCATCGCGGCGATGCTCACCGCCAGCCCGGCGAGGGTGCCGGCAATGGACACGCCGATCTTGATCTTGAACTTGGACCATTCCTTTTTCTTCTTCTGCAGGCTGGTCCAGGCCTTTTGCGCCGCCAGCTCGGCGCCCTTTTCGGCCACTTTGACGTCATTTTTGATGGCGTCATTCAGCCCTTTCAACTGTTTTTCCATGTCCTTATCCGAGGCACCCTTGGCCACCATCTGGACAAACAGCTTGTCAAACACCTTGCACTTTTTCTCGATGGTGTCCTTGGTCTGCTCCAGCACCTCGTCGGCACCGGCATGGAATTCCTGCTGCAGAAGCGGGTCCTTCTCGACCCCCTTCTCCATTTTCTTATCCAGTTCGACCACCACCTTGAACGATAGTTTCGGCGGCTCCACCATCTCCAGCCCGGACACTTTGATGTCCAGGTTTTTCAGGTCCATAACAACATGTTTAACCATAGGATTTCCTTCCCACTGATTACTCTCGGACGCGATCAGTCAAACGCGTATGAAAATTCCCCGTCGGTGACGCCGATAGCAACTTTCTCGACGTCCTTGCCCTCCATCAGGCGGCGCAGAAATTCGTTTGAGATATCCGGCAGCATGGTGTTGGTGACGATCGCGTCGATCATCCGGCCGCCGCTGTCCAGCTCCTGGCAGCGGTTGACGATCTCTTCCACCACGGCGTCCGAATACTCAAACGGCACCCCATGCGACTCCTGCACCCGTTTCTGGATCCGGCCCAGCTGCAGCTTGGTGATCTCGCCGATCATCTCCGGGCTGAGCGGATAATAGGGGATCGCCACCAGACGCCCCAGCAGCGCCGGCGGGAACACTTTGACCAGCGGATCGCGCAGTGCTTTTGCCATGCCCTCCGGCTCCGGCATCAAGTCCGGGTCCGAACACAGATCCATGATCGTTTCGGTGCCCACATTCGACGTCAGCAGGATCAGCGTGTTCTTGAAATCGATGATACGGCCCTCGCCGTCCTCCATCACACCCTTATCAAAGACCTGGAAAAAGATCTCATGCACATCCGGGTGCGCCTTTTCAACCTCGTCCAGCAGCACCACGGAATAGGGCTTGCGCCGCACCGCTTCGGTCAGCACCCCGCCCTCGCCGTAACCGACATAGCCCGGAGGCGCGCCTTTCAGGCTGCTGACGGTATGGGCTTCCTGATATTCCGACATGTTGATGGTGATAACGTTCTGTTCACCGCCGTACAGCACCTCGGCCAGCGCCAGCGCGGTTTCGGTCTTGCCCACGCCCGAGGTGCCAGCCAGCATGAACACCCCGATCGGCTTGTTCGGATTGTCCAGCCCGGCGCGGCTGGTCTGGATCCGTTTGGCGATCATCTTCATCGCGTGATCCTGGCCGATCACCCGTTTCGCCAGATGTTCTTCCAGGTTCAGAATGGTTTCGATCTCGTCCTTGACCATGCGGCCTACTGGAATACCGGTCCAGTCGCCCACCACGCTCGCCACCGCCTGATGGTCGACAATCGGCAGGATCAGCGCGCTGTCGCCCTGCAGCGTCTCCAGCTCAGCGTTCTTGTCCTTCAGCTGCTGCATCAGTTCTGCGCGGTCTTCATCGGACAGCGGGCTATCGGCAGCGCCCTCCGCGCCGTCTTCCCCAGTATCCGGGGCTGTGTCCACGGGCGCGGCCCCCTCCCGGAGCTTGGCGCGCAGGTCCAGAATGCCCTCGACAACCGCCTTTTCCTTGTCCCAGCGTTCGGTCAGCCCGGCCAGCCGTTCCTCCTCAGCCGCTTTGGCAGCCTCCGCCGCCGCGCGCCGGTCTGCGACCTCATAGCCTGCGGTCTCATCCCGGCCGATGATCTCCAGTTCGGTGGTCAGCGCCTCGATCCGGCGCTGGCTGTCGTCCACTTCAGCCGGAACCGCGTGTTGGCTGACCGCCACGCGGGCACAGGCGGTATCCAGAAGGCTGACGGATTTATCGGGCAGCTGGCGTGCCGGGATGTAGCGCGCCGAAAGGCTGACCGCAGCCTCGATCCCCTCGTCCAGCACCTGCACCCGGTGGTGATTTTCCAGCATCGAGGCGATGCCGCGCATCATCAGGATTGCCTTCTGGATGCCCGGCTCATCCACCTTCACCACCTGGAAGCGGCGGGTCAGCGCCGGATCCTTTTCGATGTATTTCTTGTACTCGGCCCAGGTGGTGGCGCCGATGGTGCGCAGGGTGCCGCGCGCCAGCGCCGGTTTCAGAAGGTTGGCCGCATCGCCGGTGCCTGCCGCGCCGCCGGCGCCCACCAGCGTGTGGGTCTCATCGACAAACATCACAATCGGCACCGGGCTGGCCTGCACCTCGTCAATCACCTGGCGCAGGCGGTTTTCAAACTCGCCCTTCATGCTGGCGCCAGCCTGCAACAAACCCACATCCAGCACCAAAAGCCGCACATCCTGCAGCGCAGGCGGCACGTCACCGCGGGCAATCCGCAACGCAAATCCCTCGACCACCGCGGTTTTGCCGACCCCCGCCTCGCCGGTCAGGATCGGGTTGTTCTGCCTGCGGCGCATCAGGATATCGACGATCTGGCGGATTTCCTCATCCCGGCCGACAATCGGGTCAATCTCGCCGTTGCGCGCCTGCTCGGTCAGGTCGGTGCAGAATTGCTCCAACGCCTCGCCCTTGCCCATTGCGCCCGGCGCCATCGACCCGGAAGCCTCGCCCGGTTCCGCACCGCCGCCGGTGACATTCGATCCATCCTGCGCGCCCATCCGTTCCTCGGGCGAACCATCAGTGGCATCGTTGAAGTTATCCGCCAGATCATCAGCGCCGATCCCGGCCAGCTCCGGCGACATATTTGACAGAATGTTGCGCAGGGCCGGTGTCTTCAGCATGCCCAGCAGCAAATGACCGCTGCGCACCTGGCCTGCCGAATACAGCAAAGATCCCCAGACCCAGCCGCGTTCCATCGCATCCATCAGATGGTCCGACAGATCCGAGATCGTCGACGCGCCGCGCGGCAGCATGTCCAAAGCACGGGTCAGTTCGGTGGCAATCTTGCCGGCATCCAAATCATAATGCTGAATGATCCGGTGAATGTCGCTGTCCTGCTGCGCCAAAAGCTGATGCAGCCAATGCACCAGTTCGACATAGGGGTTGCCCCGCATCTTGCAGAACACGGTTGCGCTTTCCACGGCCTGGTATCCCAGCTTGTTCAGCTTGCCAAACAGCGCCACGCGGCTGATCTCGGTCATCTTAAATCCCTCCCTCTATTCGCTCGTCAGCCCCGGCGCCAAATCCCGGGTACAGGTATAAATCATTCACGTCCGGCTGGTCCGCGTCCGGGTCGGGGCGCGACCGGATCCAGCTGGTATGCCCCAGCCGGGTGGTGCCGCCCAAAGACGCGCGCGGCACCTCGTCGCCTGCCAGGATCAGGTTCACGTCCCAATCCAGAAAATCCCCGGCATATGAGCGCACAATCGCGCGCAGCCGTTTCAAAGCCTCGCCGCCCGGCAGCAGCCGCTCGTAATCGTCCAGTTTCAACGGCCCGATCCGGATGCGGAACTTGGCGGAGCGGCTCCAGACCTTGTTGCCGATGCTGGTGCTGTGCCCCAATCCGCCATAACCCAGCTGCCAGCGGTCGTCCGGCTCCAGTTCCAGCCAGCTGCCGACAAATTCCTCCAGCTGCACAGGCACCTCAAAAAACGCCGACAGGATCGACACCAGCCCCTCGGCATTCTTTGCACCCTTGGCCAGATGGCCGGCAAAATGCAGCTTGGCGAGATCCGGCATGTCGTCCCGGTCGCCGAATTTAAATCCGTTATAGCCGATCAGCGACGACACCTTGCGCGCCATCGGATCATCGGCCCGGTCAAAACTGACCGCCGGAGACCCTTGGGTCCAGGCCCGGTACAGCAGGCTCATCAGCCGGTGCGTCAGCATGTCGGCAAAGGCCACCATCGTCGGGTCGCGGTGGTTCCTTTTGCGGTCGCGGGCGTATTCGGTCAGATGCAGCGGCAGCGGCCCCTGCGGTCCGAACAGACCGAAAAACCGGTTGGTCAGAACCGCCGGTTTGCCCCCCTCGGCCGGTTTGAAATCCGCAATGGTCGAGGGCGGGAACGCCAGTTCCGCCTCTTGCCCCAAACGCAGCTTGTCCTCGCGCGGGCGGCGGCTTTCGCCCAGGCGCGGGGCATCATTGAAATGCGCCTCCAACACCCGCAGGGCTTGAAAAACATGGTGCTTTTCAGGCGCCATGGCCAATCGGCCATACAGGCTCAGATCGTCCGGCCGAGGCCCTTTTCCGGTCGCCATCTGGCAATTTCCCCGCGTTTTTCAGTCTTCAGGACTGTCTCCGTGAATGAGTTGATGCTGGCATAGCCGCGCATGAACCGCTCCAGCACGGCCCCCAGCACATAGATGTTGCTGCCCTCGAAATAACTCTCGTCAAAGCCCAGGGTGATCTCCAGCCCGCGCACAGCGGTTGACAGGATCTCGTCGCTCATCCGCCGCACAATGGGGCGTGCGCCCACCGATAGGATCCCCTCCAGCTGCTTTTCCGTCACCCGGTCGCCCAAGGGCGCATAAAGCCCGACCAGCTCGCGCAGCGCTTCCGCCGACTGGCCCTTGCCGGTCTCGGCAATCGATACGTAGTTGAGGCTGAGGTGCGAGATCAGCCGCCAGGCGGTATCGCCCTGCGCCAGGGTGGGATGCGGGCGGGTTGGCGACACCGGCAGCGTCACTTTGCGCACCGGCCCGCCTTCGGGCAGATGGAACACATCGTCATTGCCGGTGGCCAGCAGCATCGGCAGGTCGCGGTTGGTGCATAGCGCGTTGACCGCCAGCTGCTCCAGCCCCGAGGAATAGGGCACCTGCGACCGGTCCACCAGCGTCAGATAGACTTCCGACCCCAGGTAGGAACTGCGCACCCCGCGCAGACGTTCCTTTTCCGAGCGCTGCCGCATCCGCCGTTTGACGGTGTAATAAGCCGGGTGGCTTTCGCCCGCGGCGGTGAAATCATTCGCCGAATAGAACGGGCGGAAGATCACGTCGTCCTCGCCCTCGCCGCTGATCCCGACCACGCTGTTCAGCCCGTAAATCTCAAAATCCAGGCCCGCAGTCCGGTTCGGGATCACGTGGTGCTCGGTATCGATCGGCGCAATCCGCACCCGGTCGCAGCGTTTTTCAAACAGGTTCACGGCCGGCACCGTGTTCAGCTTGAACACATCAGGCACCACGATCGGGGCAATCTCCGGCATTCCCTCGCGCAGCAGGATATACAGATCCACTTCGTCGCCGGCGGATTTCTTCAACCCCTCCTGCAGCCCCTGCAGTTCCACAAAACGGAACCGCTCCGGCATTGCAAAATACTCCTGCAGCAGCCGATAGCCGTCATAGACCCGGCGCGGCAGCGGCAGCAGCGCCTCCTCCGGGCCAAAGCCTTTTTGCACCACTTTGGCGCCGCGCAATGGCAGCTGCCAATCCGCCCGCCGGTCGGTGGAGCGCGCAACAATTCCCTGCACCTGGGTGCACAGCAGTTCCAGCAGCGGCCAGCTGTTACCCGCCTCGCTGGTCAGATACAGCGACAGATCATCCAACCCCAGCTTGCTGATCGGATCGCCGTCAATCCGCTTGACCCGCAACCGGATGCCCGCGCGGGCGTCATATCCTGCGGCAACGCCCGCCGCGACCAGCTCGCCGCGCCCGTCGATATACTGCGCCTCGGTGATCTGGATCGGCCACATGGTCAGATCGGCAGAGGTGCGGAACTCGCAAGGCGTCTGCTCGCCCTCGGTCAGCCGCGACCGCAGGGTCGATCCGCGCTTCAGCACATAGCCGCTTTTGACCGCTGAATTCGCCACATCCGGCTCAAACGACGCAATCATCATCGACGGCGTCGGCGCCAGGTAATGCGGATAGATGATTTCCAAAAGGTTCGAGGTGAAATTTGGGTATTGCAGCTCCAGCTCCAGCTGGACGCGGGCAGTCAGAAACGCCGCCCCCTCCAGCAGCCGTTCCACATAGGGGTCCAGAACCTCAACCCCTTCCATCCCCAGCCGCGCCGCGATCTTGGGATAGGCAGCCGCAAACTCTCCGCCCATGTCGCGCAGGTAGTTCAGCTCGTTCTCGTAATGGGTCAGCAGCCGTGTATCCATCTTACAGGGCCCTTTCCATTTCCACTTCGCCGGTGGTCAGATCGACCTTGCTGCGCAAATACAGCTCCAGCGGCATCGGTTGCGCCCACATGTCGGCGCGGATTTCCAGCCCCACGGTCATCTCGGTCGCATCGGTCCCATCCTGCAGCCGCACATCCACCGAGCCTTCGATGATCCGCGGCTCATAGGTTGCAATCGCCTGTTTGATCGATTGGCGGATCGCTTCGGCCTTTTCACTGGTCGAGGCTTCGCCGGCCACTTCGATCAGCCCGTAGTTCAGCACCGAAGCCGACACCGACGGATATTTCTGCGCATCAAAATGGCTTTCGACATTCTGGGTGTTCAGCAGCCAGGACAGATCGCGCTGGATGATTTCCCGCAGCCGCGACAGATCGATAACCCGGCTCTCGCGGGTTTCCTTCTGATCGCCAGGTGCATTGTCGGTCAGCCGGTCCAGCAGCGACGGCTGCAGGCGCTCGGCCAGAGTTTTGTCAGCCATTCTCTATGTCATGCCCATCCATCCGGAGTGTGCGCACATCCATGATGGCAATATCTTCATCGCCGATCGCCAGCAGCCGCTGGCCAAGACCGGTGTAGGTTTCCGCGCCGGCATCCTGCCACACTGTGGCACGCGCCAGCATCGACAATCCGTCCGCCTTCTCGGATCCGGGGTAGCGCGTCGGGATCATCGCTGCCACCGAACCGCCGCCCGCCAGGGTCAGCGTGCCGGCGGTCCAGACCGCATCGCGCAAATCGCTCGGCTCCTCGGCCTCGAATGAGACGATCTGCGCAAACGGCAGCCAGTAGTATTTGCCGTTGATCACCGCCTCCAGCACCGGACCCAGCCGCATGTCGGCGTCCGCAATCCAGTCGAACTTTTTGCCGTTGACTTCGCCGGAACTGGCCGGGGCCGCATCAAAGGCCTTGGCGCGCAGCTCTGCCGCTTCTGTGGGATTGCCGGTTGCCAGCAGTTTCTGGGCTTCGATCAGATGCGCCAGCCATTCCTCAGGCTCGCCCAGGATCAGCGGCGATTTTTCACCGGCAAAAACCTTCTCGCGGTAGACCTCGCAGATGATCGCCTCACGGTAGGCCTGCGCCATCACCGTGGCACCTTCATCCAGCCCCGCCGCCGCCTTCAGCTGGGCAATCGCCCGGTTCCAGTCGCCCAGAACGCACAGCAGCTGAAACAGGAACACCCGCAGCTTGGCGTTGCTCGCATCACCCCGGATTTTTTGCTGCAGCGCCTCCAGCGCCGCCCTGGGATCACCAGCTTTCAGATGCTCTTCGGGTGTCATGGGGTCTACTCCGCAACTGGGGTGGATGCTGCAAATACGTCAGAAAAACAGACCCCGGGCATGAAATACGCCCGGGGCCAGCCATTGGTTTTACTCGACCTTGCCGGTCTGAACGTTCCACTTAAAGGTGCCTTCAGTGGTCAGTTTACCGGTTTTCTGGTTGGTCGATTTGTACTCATGCTCGATCGAGGCATAAGCCAGCGACCAGGTCTCTTCCGGGATGCCGTCTTCGCTGCCCGAGATCGAGTAGCTGTCGATCACCACGTCTTTCAGCTTCCAGACCGAATAGACCAGCAGGCCTGCGCTGGCGCTGTCACCCGACCGGCACCAATGCATGATGATTTCCGGGCGCACGGTGCCATTTGCCACCGACAGCGCCAGACCGTTGGACGCTTTGCCCATCTGCGAGGTCAGTTCGATTTTGCCGAAGTTCGAATTTGCATGCATCCGCTGGGTCGAACCCAGATCGGTCATTTCAACGGCACGCTCGACATTCCAGCTTGCGGACTGGATGACGATCCATTTCTTGTGCTGTTCTTCTGTGGCGTCACCATCGACATCCGAGATTTGCACAAACATATTAGCAGCCATTTTTCTATCCTTTCAATAACTAAGATCTCTACTGCGCTATGATCGTTTGAGGCTGGGGAGTGGAAAATCAGCCTCCCTTTTCCGAGGGCAGTTTGGATACCAGCCGCAGCGAGACAGAAAGCCCCTCAAGCTGGTAATGCGGGCGCAGGAAGAATTTTGAGGTGTAATACCCCGGGTTGCCCTCGACCTCTTCCACAACCACTTCGGCTGCGGCCAGAGGTTTGCGCGCCTTCTCGTTCTCCGAAGAGATATCCGCGTTGAAATCAACATAGTTGTTGATCCAGTCCTGCAGCCAGGATTCCATGTCCTGACGGCTTTTGAACGAGCCGACTTTGTCCCGCACCATGCACTTCAGATAGTGCGCAAACCGGCATGTGGCGAACAGATATGGCAGCCGCGCGCCCAGATTGGCGTTGGCAGAGGCATCCGGGTCGTCATATTCCGCCGGTTTGTGCAGTGATTGCGCGCCCATAAAGGTGGCCACATCGGTGTTTTTACGGTGAATAAGCGGCATCATACCGTTCTTCGCCAATTCCGCCTCGCGCCGGTCGTCAATGGCAATCTCGGTCGGGCATTTCTGATCGACGCCGCCATCGGTGGTCGGGAAAGTATGCGAGGGCAGGTTTTCCAGCGTGCCGCCGCTTTCCACGCCGCGGATCCGCGAGCACCAGCCGTACATCTTGAACGAGCGGGTGATGTTCACCGCCATGCCATAGGCCGCGTTGACCCAGCCGTATTTCTCGCTGGTGGCGCCTGCGGTGTCTTCCTCAAAGGCAAACTCGTCCACCGGATCGGTTTTCGAGCCATAGGGCAGACGGCCCAGGAACCGCGGCATGGCCAGACCGACGTATTTCGCATCCTCGCTGTCGCGCAAGGAGCGCCAGGCGGCATATTCCGGGGTCTGGAAAATCTTGGTCAGATCGCGCGGGTTCGACAGTTCCGACCAGCTGTCCATCTGGAACAGAGTCGGCTTGGCGCCGGTGATCAGCGGCGCATGGGCGGCCGCGGCGATCTTGGACATTTCACCCAGCAGTTCGATGTCCGGCGGCGAGTGGTCGAAATGGTAATCCGCCACGAGGGAGCCGTAAGGCTCGCCGCCCAGCTGGCTGAATTCCTCGGTGTAGATTTTCTTGAACAGCGGCGACTGGTCCCATGCCGTGCCCTTGAATTTCTTCAGGGTCTTCGACATTTCCTTTTTGGTGATCGGCATCACCCGGATTTTCAGCTGTTCATCGGTCTCGGTGTTGTTGACCAGATAGTGCAGCCCGCGCCAGGCGCTTTCCAGCTGCTGGAAGTCCGCGTTGTGCAGGATCAGATTGACCTGCTCGGTCAGCTTCGCGTCAATTGCCGACACAATGCTCTCGATCGAGCGCAACGCGTCATCGGACACCAGCGCGGTGTTTGCCAGCGCCTGCTCGGCCAGGGTTTTGACCGCGCTTTCAACGGCCGTCTTGGCCTGGTCCGACTTGGGGCGGAATTCCTTTTGCAGCAGGCTTGCAAATTCGGCAGAGCCAAAGGCGGCTTCACCAGCAGCGGCTTCCGCCTGGAGTTCTTCTTCAGCCATCTCTGTCCTCCTCTCTTATTCTTCGCTCTCGGCGTCGCCGCCGGGTTTCGGCTGCGCTGCCAGCGTCTTCAGCAGGCTCGGGTCCTGAATGATCTTCGAGATCAGATCCTCGGCGCCGGTCTTGCCGTCCATATAGGTCATCAGGTTGCTGAGCTGGGTGCGCGCTTCCAAGAGCTCGCGCAGCGGCTCCACCTTGGCGGCAATCGCGGCAGGCTTGAAATCGTCCATGCTCTCAAACGTGATGTCGACCGCCAGGTTGCCCTCGCCGGTCAGCGTGTTGGGCACCGTGAAGGCGGCGCGCGGCGCCATCGACTTCATCCGGTCATCGAAGTTGTCCACGTCGATTTCGAGGAACTTGCGGTCCGCAACTGCGGGCTGCTCCACTTCGGATTTGCCCGCCAGGTCGCTCATCACGCCCATCACAAACGGCAGCTGCACCTTCTTCTCGGCTCCATACAGCTCGACGTCATATTCGATCTGGACCCTTGGTGCCCGGTTGCGGGCGATGAATTTCTGTGAACTTCCGGCCATCTAGGTCTCCTTACTCGTCTTGCTTTCACGGTTGCCGCGGCCCGTTCCGCCGCTGCATATTCCGCGTCCGTCAGTCGTCGTCATTTTCGTCGATCCCGCCGATAAGGTGGACATTCTCCACCCCCTGCGGGGCCATGTCATTCATAATGGTGAGGAAGTCGGCCCCCACCAGTTTCTTCGCCCGCTCCAGCAGGATCGGCAGCGGGCTCGACGGCTCCCGCCGCCGGTAATAGGCAATGATACGGTCCAGCGCATTGGACACATCCATGGGCGAATTGATCACCCCCGGCGCTGCCGCCGCAGCGCTGCCGCCAGCAGCCGGCGCGGCCGCGCCGCCCTCGTCAGCCGCTGCATCCTCTGCAGCGCTGTCATCGCCGGCGCCTTCCTCAGCACTCATGTTAGCATACTCACGAATGCGTTTGGCGATCTGCTGCAGCAACTTGATCAGCGCACTCAGATCCGGGCCCTGCCCCGGTGTCTGCTCATCGAACACCGCTGAGATTGCCCGGACATTCTCTTCCGCCGCCACGATTGCCGCAAGCCTTGCAGACACGATTTCTTCGTCGCTGTCCTGAAAGGCCGCGCCAATAGTAGCCGTGTCCGGAATATGCTCCATGTTTTCGGGGGCGGTCACCACCCCTTCGGCAATCTCAATGTCGCGCAGGCAGAACCGGCCAAAGCCGCGGCTTTCGCTCAACGGCGCCCGGCGCAAGGAGCGGTAGAGCGGCGATGGCCCCGCCATCCCGTCCGGCTGGCCGCATAAATCCTGGATCGCATTGATCCGCATGGTCGGGTCGCCGTCGTCCTCATCCAGCTCCGGATGGCAGCTCTCCCAGAACTCCGCCAGGCAGCCGCGGATATAGGCGGTCGCATCGGCAAAGCCCGCCAGCCCTTCGGAATGCAGCAGCGCATCGCCCAGGAACACTGCAGCACGCAGATCATGGCTGCGCTCCAGCACTTCCAGCGCTTTCTTCTGAACTTCGCGGTAATCCGGATCCGTGGCCTCGATCGTCTCGTTGCCCACCACCGATTCTTCCCCCGGCTGGGCCGCCAGCTCCATCTCCGTGAAGGCTGGATCGTATTCGAGGTTCTCGCCGCTGGGCGCGTCGTCCCCTTTGGATTGCAGTAATGCTGCTGGATCCATTGTCTTGCTTGCCCCCGCTTTTTTTTCCGGTTTGCGGCTTTATTGACGTAACGTCAAGCAAACCCCCACCTTTTTCAGGTCCGGTGGTTAAGGTTGCCCTAATCTCAAACTAAAACTTGACCCCAAGAGAGCCTTATCGGCATCCTAAAGTCAAATGGTTTCACAACATTTTGCGGCGGACGAATAATGAGTATTGAGCGCATTTCCGGCAAGGAAGTCAAAGCGATGGTTCGCGAAGGAGCCAGGAAGCGGATGAGTTTCGCCTTCTGCCTGGACCAGGGCAAAGATCCGCTGCTGATGATCCAGCCAGGCAAGAAACCGGAAGCCCTGAAGGCCCCGATGAAAAAGGAAGGCGGCGGCCCGCCGATGGCCTGGGGCACCTATGTGGTGCGCTCCGGCGAGATGGAAGTGATCTGCGAAAGCGCGCCGCAGCGGATGGTCACCGAGCTGAAGAAATTCCTCAAACGCAACCCGGCCAAGGTCAACGTGCTGTTCTACGACGACGGCGGCAACCTGCTGGACAGCCTCAAACCGGAAGCGCCGGAAGGCCAGGTGACAGAGGAAGACGCCGCCGATATTTCCGCCTCCGGCATCGACGCCAGCGCCATCGCGCCGCTGAAACGCCGCCTGAAGCGCATCCAGCCCCGAATCTCCCTCGCCCCCGGCCCGCTGGAACTGAAACTCAAACGCGCCCTCGCCAAGTCCGTCAGCCTGATCAACGACGGCCGCCTGCAGGAGGCCGAGACGATGGTGGTGGTGATCGAACGCGCCGTTGCCCGCATCGGCCAGGACCGCGAGGATGAGGCCAAGTCGATGAAACGCGGCCAGCGCGAAATGGATCAGCGCAGCTTGGGCGCCCAGGTCAAACGCGCACAATCCTTGCAGGCCAATGTCGCCCGCGCGCCGGGCAAGGTCCGCGACCGCCTTGGCCGCGCCCTGCATGTGGCAGCGCGCCACCTGAAACGCCGCGACCTCGATTCCGCTCGCGACGCCATGGACAAGATCGAAAAGGCGCTGACCGCGCTGGTTTGACCCAACACCCCAATCCGCGCGCCGCGGGCTGGTCAACGATACCCGGAACCCGGAGACAGTAATGCCTTTGAAACGCCTGCTATCTGCCCTCGCACTCGCTGCCCTGCCGTTGGCGGCGGCTGCCGAAACCGGCCCCTTGCGGGTCGAGTTGAACAAGACCGAGGAGATCGACGGCGGCGGCTGCCGCGCCTTCTTCCTGTTCCGCAACCAGACCGGCAAAAGCTTTGAAGGCTTCGAGATGTCTTTGGCCATCCTCGACGGCCAGGGCGTGATCGACCGGCTGCTGTCAATCGACGCCGCCCCCCTGCCCGTCCAGCGCACCACCCTGAAACTGTTCGAGATTCCGGAAATCAACTGCGGCAACATCTCTGAAATCCTGCTGCATGACATCACCACCTGCCAGCCCCAGAACGAGGACCAGATGGACTGTTTCCCGATCCTCGAACTTGGCTCCCGCGCTGCCGCGCCACTGGTGAAATAAGCCATGAGCGGCACCTGGGAAATCCTCGGCACCGGCGGCCCGGTGATTGCGCTGCTGGCGCTGATGTCGCTGATGTCATTGACTGTAATCGCGGTGAAGCTGATCCAGCTTTGGCCAGTACGCTCCGGCCAGGCGGGCCGCGAACAGGCCCTGACCCTGTGGAAGGACGGCGACCGCAAACAGGCGCAGAACAGTATCGCCGCCGGAAAATCCCCCGCCGACCGGGTGATGGCCTATGCCATGCAAGCGCTGCAGGAAGGCCTGAGCGGCCCGCTTTTGCAAGATGAACTGCAGCGCCGCGGCAATGAGGAAGTGAGCCGGATGAACTCCCTCATCCGCCTGCTGGAACTCATCGCCATGGTCTCGCCGCTTTTGGGGCTGCTGGGCACCGTCCTGGGCATGATCCAGTCCTTTCAGGAGCTGGAACTGGCGCAGGGTGCCGCCAATGCCTCGGTGCTGGCCGGCGGCATCTGGCAGGCGCTGCTGACCACCGCCGCGGGCCTCTTGGTCGCCATCCCCGCCGCTGTCGCCGCAGGGCTGTTTGCCGCCCGCATCGACACCGCCGCGCAAGCCATCGAAAGCGCCGCCGGCCGCCTGCTGCTGATCGACGGGTTGCGCTGACACGGGGGAAGCTGCCATGATGATCAACCGGCCTGCCCGCCCCCGCGCCCTGATTTCGCTGGTGCCGATGATCGATGTCATGCTGATCCTGCTGGTGTTCTTCATGGTGACCTCCACCTATCTGAACCTTGACATGATCCCGGCGGTGAAACCCTCCCAAGTCTCTGCCGCCAGCACTCAGGCCCCGGCCGGCACCCTGATGATCCGCCTCGGCGCCGATGGCGTGCCAGTGCTGCGCGGGACCGCGCTGGACGCCGAAACTCTACAGGCCACCCTCTCCGCCGCCGTCGCCAAGGAACCCCTTACCCAAGTGGTGATTCTCCCCTCCGGCGCCGCCCGGACCCAGGCGCTGATCACGGTGATGGACACAGCTGCTCTGGCTGGCGTCACCCGCCTGCGCGTGCTGCGGCTGGAGGCGGCGCAATGAAGCTCAACCGGCCTGCCCGCAGCCCCCATTCTGAAACCATCATCGCGCTTATCGACGTGGTGTTTTTCCTGCTGGTGTTCTTCATGCTGATCGGCCGGATGGATGCCACCGCCCCGTTTGATGTGCGCCCCGCCACCGCCGTCACCGGCCGCGACATGCCCGCCGGCGGTATCACACTAGCGATCTCCGCCACCGGGGATCTGGCGCTGGACGGCGATGCCATCGCCCGCGGCGCCCTCTCCCCTGCCCTCTCGGCCCTGCTGGCAGACGACCCGGACCTGCGGCTGCGCATCAATGCCCATCGCTCGGCCGAGCTGCGCCGGGTGCTGCCACTGGTGGCCGAGGGCGAGGCGCTGGGGTTCAAGGACGTGGTGCTGGTGGTCACCCCGGAAACGGACGGATGAGCCGCGCTGCGGCCATATGGGCGCTGGGGCTTGCGGCCTCTGCCCTGGTCCACGCGGCAGGCGCCGGCGCGCTGCTGATCTCGCTGGTGCCGCAGCCCCTGCCGCAACAGCCCAGCCCGGAAAGCAGCCTTAACCTGCAGGCCCACCGCATCCCGCGTTCCGAAGCCGTGCCGCAGGTGGCAGAAGGTCAGCAAGCGGCTGAAAGTGAAGCACAAAGCCAGGGCCTGGACGCAGGCGCGGTCCCGCAATCAAGCGCCAGACCTCAGGCCCTGCCTGCGAACCGTCTTGCCTCTGCGGCTCCGGCAGCTGCCAGCCTGCCACCAGCTGCTGCCCCCTCGCCTGCAGCAAATCCCGCATCAAACACCGGGCAAAAACTTGCCGGCGCCCCGGCTCAGGCGGCAAGCCTGGCTGTCGCCCGCCCGGCCCGCCAGCAAGCAAAAACTGTTGAACCCGCAGCCGGAAAGGCTCTTCCTGCGCAGGTAGAATCACAAGCCGCGGCATCCAGTATGCCCGCGCCCGTGCTGCTGGCTGCTGCACAGGACCCTGCAACACCACTGTCACTTGCAGCCCCTGCGCTGACCGCCGCCGCATCAATGCAGCCGGATCTGGCCGCCTTGCCGCAGGCCGCTCCTGCCAGCCAGCCCAGCCTCCAAGCACAGCCCGAAAGCGCAGCACTGGCCGACGCCGCGCTCAACCCTCTGCAAACCCCCGCCGTCATCCCCGACGCGCCCCGCATCAAGGCGGCACTGGCCTTTCAGGGCGGCACCGGCGACATCGACCCGGCTTCCCTCGCGGCATTTCAATCCTTCATGCAGCCCGGCGATGCCGTGGCTGAAGGCAATCCGCTGCGCGACGGGGTCGCCGGCATCCTCTCCGCCGTGCCCTGCTCCCGGCTGCAAGTCGCCTTTGTGCCCGAAACTGCCACGCTCCAGGTCCGCGGCCACCTGCCCGAAGACGGACTGCGCTTGCCCGTTCTGGCTGCGCTTCAGGCCCGGATGGGCGCCGATATCACCGTGTCCGATCAGATGCGTCTGCTGCCCCGCCCGCAATGCGGCGCGCTGGCGGGAATTTCAGACGTCGGGCTGCCGCAAAGCACCGACCAGATCACCAATCCGCTGCTGGTCGGCACCGATGCCCATGCCCGGGTGCTTGATTATTCCGGCGGCGAGCGATTGTTCTTCGACCTCACCGCGCCGGACTACCCGGCCTATGTCTATGTGGATTATTTCGACGCCGGCGGCGCAGTGCTGCACCTGTCCCCGAACGAGCTGGTGCCGCTGGCAGAAACCGCCCCCAAAAGCGCCCTGCGGGTCGGTGCCAAAGAGGCCGGAGATCCCGGTCTGCAAATCAATGTCGGCCCGCCCTACGGCCAGGAAATCGCAGTGGCCTTCGCCGCCTCCCACCCGCTGTATGAGGGGACCCGCCCGCTTAGCGAACCGGCGGAACCCTACCTGGAATTTCTTCGCAGCCAGGTCGCAGCAGCCCGCGCTGAACATGCGGATTTCAAGGGCGAATGGGTCTATTTTTTGATCACCACCCACGCCCCGTAGCCGCGTGCCGCCCCTTTCCCTTCTTCCGGGTCAAAGGCTGCGCGAGCAGCCGCGCCCCAGGCGCGGTTCACCCTTGAGGCGGAAAAAGGGAAACACCATTGGAGATGGTGCCTTAAAGGCAAACCTGCCCTTAGGCACCTCTCAGCAGACCCCCGCGCTGTGCGTAGCACAGCGCCACGCCCAACGGCAAAGGTGCATTTTCAAATGCACCGGAGCAGGCGGGAGCCCTCCCCTGCCCTGCTCCAGCGGTTCTCCGGTCCGTTACTGGCAGCCGCCCGCCGCCCAGCTCTTCAGCGCCTGCTTCAATGCCCCGCCAAAGGGATGCTGCTTGCCCAGCGAACGCTGCATGTTGAGGCTGAGATAAGTATTCCCTTGGGTGCAAAGCCGCTCGCGCGTCCATTGGTGGCAGGAACTGCAGGCCTGACCTTTCCAATAACTCTCCGGCAGGCCCTCAATGGGCGGAAATGCGGGGGAACGGGTCACTGCCTCGGCCAGGGTCAGCCCGGCAATCTGCGGCATTTCCGAATGCAGCGGACTGGCGTAGGTGACCGGCCCAGCTTCGGGCAGCGGCACCGGCGCAGGTTCGGCCTTTGGTACCGCAGCAACCGCCGCGCCGCCGGCCTCCGGATCCTGGCTTGCCCCGGCGCGCATCGCCGCCAGTTCCACCGTTGCTATCTCGGCAAATTGGCCTTCGGGATAGGCCATCAGATAGGCCTCAAATGCTGCCTTGCTGCCATCGCCCTGTGCGGCTTCGAACATCGCCGTTTCAGCATCCGCAACAACCGGAGCCGAAGCCGCCGCCGGAGCTGCGGCAACTGGCGCACTGCCCTGCAGTTCTTCCGCCATCAGCTCGGACAGCAGCCCCCGTGCCTCATCCGCATGCTTCCCGTCGCCGTAGCCCCGCAGATACAGCATGATCTGCATCGCGTCCCGCGACGCCTTTACCGATCGCCATATCTGCGCTTCCTGCACTTCTGCCGCGCTCATCACCGCTTCCGGCGCGGCTTCGGCAAAGACAAAATCACTGACCAGCGAGGACGTGTCCCAAGGCGTCTGGCCGCCGCCGCTTTGCTCCAGCACTGCCCGGCGTACCTGTTTGAACACCTGCTCCACCGGTGCGCCCGGCACCACGATCTCGCGCGCCAGCGCCTCGGTGAACGGGCTGTTTTCCCCGGCCCCGTCCAGCGCCACATCGCCCGGTGCGGTGGCATAGGCCAGAAAGGTGCCGGTCGGCGCCTTCATTTCCGCCAGGCCGCTTTCATTCAGATCCGCCACCGCCTCAAACGGGTTGTTGCGGCAGGCATCCAGGATCACGATATTGGTGCGGTTGCGGGCCGAGGCCATCTGCCGCAAGACCGACTGCGCCTCCACCGCCATCAGGTCCAGATCCGCCGCATCCGCCAGCGCTACATCCACTGGCAGCAGATAGTTGCTGCCAAAGCTCTGCACCCCGTGGCCGGCATAGTAGAACAGGCCCGTCGCGTCTTCCCCTGCCCCGCGCAGCTTGCGCCCGAACTGGCCGATGGCCCGCTTCATTTCAATTTGCCGGGTATCCGCCGCCAGGGTGACATCAAATCCCAGCCCTTCCAGCGTCTGTGCAATCAGCCGGGCATCGCGCACCGGATTGTCCAGCGGCGAGACCGAACCGTATGCCGAGTTGCCGATCACCAGCGCCAGCCGCTCTTCTGCCAGAACTGTGGCACCCCAGCAGGCCGCCGCAACAGCCAGCACCATCAGCCGGACCCAAATCATCAAACCACGCACGCGCCTGCTCCAATTCTCGCCCCCGGTTTCTGTCCTGCGGGGCAGCTTCCCAATTGTTAAGGGTATTTGGTTACGAAACTATCGTGCCCTTGCGCCTGGCAGCAAGTGTGCTTTTAGTCTGGGCACATCTCTTTCGTCCCTGCCAGCTGGCAGGGATTTCACGCTGGCAACCCAAATGGATCGCGCATGTTCCGTATAACCCTTTCAATTTTAACAGTTTTATTCCTCCTCATCCGCCCGGCACTGGCTGCCGGCCCGTTTGAGCACGGCTGGCAGCTCAATCCCGAATCCTCCGCCATCCGCTTTATATCGATCAAAAAGGGCAGCATTGCGGAATCCAGCCGTTTTGCTGCATTTTCCGGCAGTATTTCCGATCAGGGCGACGCCAGAATCCAGATTGCGCTCGATTCCGTGGATACCTCCATTGACCTTCGCAACGTGCGGATGCGGTTTCTGTTCTTTGAAACCTTCACCTACCCCGAAGCCGTGGTTACCGCCCGGATCGACCCGGCCATGATCTCAGATCTTGCTGCCGTGCAGCGCAAGCGGATTGACCTTCCGGTCACCCTCTCGCTGCACGGGGTCAAAGCGGACCTGACTGTTCCGGTAGCGGTAACAGCACTGGGCAACGACCGCGTATCTGTTGCCACCGTGCAGCCTGTCATTCTCAAGCTGGAGGCATTCAACCTCAACCCCGGCCGGGAAAAACTTGAGGAAGCAGCAGGCGTCACCATCACACCCGTTGGCCTGGTCAGCATGGACCTGATGTTTGACCGCACCTCGCCCGGCAGCACGTCTGTCCCCGCGGGGACAGTCACCGCGGGCGCCGCCACCGCGCTGGAAGCCAGCGGCGATTTCAGCCGCGAGGCCTGCGCCGGCCGGTTCGAAATCCTGTCGCAAGGCCGCAGCGTGAACTTTGCCCCGTCCACCGCACGACTTGATGCCAACTCCCGCGATTTTCTGGAGAGCCTCTCGGACATCATCCGCCGCTGCCCCGGCATGGTGGTCGAAGTCGGCGGCCATACCGACAGCCAGGGCAAAGCCGCCTGGAACATGAAGCTGAGCGAGAAGCGGGCTGCGGCAGTTGCCCAGTACCTGCAGCGGATGGAAATCCCGGCCGAGCGCCTGGTGGCCGTCGGCTATGGCGAAACCACGCCGCTGGTGTCAAACAACACGGTGCAGAACCGGGCCAAGAACCGGCGGATCGAGTTCAAGGTTTTGAACTGACGCGCCGCTGATCCGCAAAAATATCCACCTGTCCCCGCGGGGACAGCAGTGGAAAGCACCAAGGCCCGGCTCCCCGCCGGGCCTCTTTTTTTGGGGCAAATCCCGCTCTCTTTGTCTTGAGGCAATCATCTGTCCCCGCGGGGACAGGCAGATATTCCACCTGCATGACCACCCGTTTTTACCGCTGTCCCCGCGGGGACACTGATGTTTTCAGACCTAAACCGCAGAGGTAAGCCATGCAGGCATGCCACCGTCCGGGACATAAGATGACGTGGTTTTAAGGTTCTGTCCCCGCGGGGACAGGCCCGGATTTCCCCAAAAAGCCACGGCAAATCTCAGCAAACAAACGCCAGCCCATCCAGACCGAGCCAGGTTTTCCGCAAGTGTGCCCGCGGGGACAGATCAGATTGCCGGCGGCAGTGGCCGGTAAAATGTCCGCCCCGTGCAGCTCATTGCCTGCGCCAGCTGGGCAATTCCGCAACCGGCGCCGCAGAACGCAGCTTTGACCCCGCGGGGACAAGGGTGAAAAACAGGCCCGAATATGCTGATTAGATACTGAATAGCGCATGGGATATCACAGTGCCGTCTGGCCTGTCCCCGCGGGGACAGGCGCAGAAAACAACGCCGGACGCCAGCAGCAGACGCAAAAAAGGCCCGGCATTTCTGCCGGGCCTTTGCCGTTTTCCAAAGCTGTCCCTGCGGGGACAATGGTCAGTCTTCCTGTTCCAAGGCCTCGAAAAACGCGGCGATTGCGTCCTCCAGCTTGTGCCGGTCGATCTCGGAAAAGTCGCGCTCCATCGCCATCTCGATCTTGCCGTCGCGCGCCTGGCAACGGACTGTCCCCGCGGGGACAGTGCAGCGCAGGGTGGTTTTGGCAACACCGGCGCGCGGTGCCGCCGCGGCGCGGGGCGCGTTCTTGCGCTTGCCCTCGGCAAAGCTGCGCAGCACATCCAGCTCACCCTCTTCGGTTTGCGGCTGCACCCGCGCCAGCGTATCCCGCAGCACCTGGGCGTTCATCGCATCCGCCTCCAGCCGTTTCTTCAGGTCCAGCCCCAGCGCCCGCGGGATCGCCTGGGGGAACTTCAACTCCTCGCCCACTGCCTTCAGCACCTGGGCGAAATGGCGGATGTAGACCCGTTTTTGCCGCCCGGCCGAGGCATAAAGATCATTGACCGCATCCTCGGTGGTCTCGGCCCCGGTCTGGGTATCCTCGGCATAGCGCAGCGCCAGCTGGGCCATCTCGGCAAAGGAAATGTCGCGGCGCACCAGGTTTTCATCCACCATCCGGCGGTAGAGGGCCTGCAAGCTGTCGCCCTTGGCCACCAAACCCGCGGGGATCGCGGCATAGCTTTCGTCGCCTGTTTCCTGCAGCAGCGAAAAATAGGCGCGCATCCGGCGGTAACCCTGGATCAGCTCAAACTTGCCGTCGCCGCGTTCTTCGACCCGGATCGGGTTCGACAGGCCAACGGATTTGATCGATTCCTTCAGCTCATCCAGTTCCGGATCGCGGTCATCCTTGCGGTCACGGATCAGTTTATCCATGCGGATCATGCCAAGCGGGATCCGGTCGACCACCAGGCCCAGCTTCTTCAGCCGCACAAATTCATGTGCCAGCCGGTCGTTTTCGGCGCGGATATTCTGCTCGGCCTCGGCCCGCGCGCGCAACGCATCGGCGTTCTCCGAGATCGCGGTGGCCATCGGTCCGCGGCGGGGTTCGGACGGTTTTTCGTCCGGCTTTGTTGCGGCTGTCCCCGCGGGGAACACCTCTGGTTCAGACGGGAAGTCGATGTCGAAGACTCTGCGTTTGCTCATGCCTCATCCTCCAGGTTTTCCCAGGCTTCGACCGCGTGGGCCTTGAATTCATCATAGGCCTGATCAAACGACGCGCGCGCGCGCCGCCAGGTTTCACGAGTCATATCCCGGTAGTCGATTTCATAGATGGAACTTAGGAACCGCCCCGATTGTTCAACTGCGCGGGTCATCTCAATCGGGTGTTCGGTCATTCTGCCCTCAAACACCTTCATAAATGCCGAACGCATCGCACGGTGCAAATCGTTACCGGACTCGTAACGGGTAAGCAGGAAGCGGACGTCCTGGAAAACCTTGGGCAACGCAAATGTCCCCGCGGGGACAACGCCGTTAAACGCCGACAGATCTTCCAGCGCCTCGGACAGCTGGCCGACAAAGGAGGTGGTGGAGTCATACTCCCAATAGCCGGGGCCGGAGGGGATATAGAGCATGTCGGCGGCAAAGACCGCATTCATCGACTGGTAGCCAATCGCGGGCGGGCAATCGAAGATCATCAGGTCGTAGTCCTCGGCCGGCAGCTGATCGAGGTAGCGGGAGACCGCGGCGAAGAACGACCATTCCGGGTTCAGGTGGCGGTACTGGGCGGAGGCGAATTCGACAAAGGCCGCATTGGCGCAGGAGGGGATGATGTCGATGGTCGGCCAGCTGGTGGGTTTGACAAAGTCGCTGACCCGCAGGTCCTGCAGCCCCATGCCGGTGATCGCGTCCGGCAGCTGGCGCCGGGGCAGGGCGTTGCCGGACTCGGCGCCCTGCGGGACCGCGTTCATCCGCTCGGTCTCGCGCACCAGATCGCGGGCCATGATGCCCCAGACGGTGTAATCCTCGGTGACGTCGCTAAGGCCCATGGAGTGGGACAGGGTGGCCTGCGGGTCGAAGTCGACGCACAGCACCCGGTAGCCGTCCAGCGCCGCGGCATGGGCGAAATGCAGCGCCACGGTGGATTTGCCCGCACCGCCCTTGAAGTTTGAGATCGCCACCCGCAGCGCCCGTTTCCCCGCGGGGCGTTTGGGCAACAGGGATTTGCGGTTGATCTTGATGCGGCGGCGCAGCTCATTGATCTCCTCCAGCGAATACCAGCGCTGGCGGCCGTCTTCCTCGACATGGCCCTGGGGCAGGGAAGGGTCCGCCGACAGCCGTCCCCGCAGGGTCGACTGGTTGACGCGGAAGATCAGCTCAGCCACTTCCCAGGAGGAGAACCGGCGCAGGGTCTTTTCCATTTCGGGGGAGAAGGTCTGCTGGCGGATCCAGCTTTGCATCTTGAGAGATTGGGCCTGCATTTTGGACAGGTCTTCGTGCGTAAACATCGCTGCTCCTTAGCCTCACACGGTGTTGTTTTTTCAGCGTCCATTTCTTGCGGACGCTAATTCAGCCTCAATATCCATTTACGCCGAATTTGCAAAAAACGCAAAAGCAAATATGGTTTGGAATAGCGTCCTGTCCCCGCGGGGACACATCTGCAAAAGGCCCAATGAAATATGGGCGGAACCGATTCGGAGACTGGCAGCCAAACGATTCGTTTCATTGGGTTTTTCTGGGGTTCACACGCCAGATTTAGGGGGACACCCGGGAGCCGGACACAGCAGATTGGGGGACATTTCTGCTGTATTAGGGGACACACTGGATGTCCCCCCATACCATTGATACCAATTTTTCTATCAAAAAAGGGATTGGGTCTGAATTCAATTCCCGCCGGCGCTTGACAGAATCGGAATTCCGGACGCAAATCAGGTACAACAAACGAATAGCGTTGAGTTCGGAGCTAAACCGGCCGGCGCAAGTCTTAGCAAAAGACGCTGAGAACACTTGAGGCAGCATATCCCGGCCCAAAAGGGCAGGGGAGGGAGAAACGGGGGCAGCAATGCTTGCCAAACGGCCTGCGGGGCGCAACGCCTCGGCATTGAAGTATGACATCCTCACGGCGATGGGGGCCTATGCGCTTGGCCAGGGCAAGGGGGCGCAGAAGCTGGTGCTGCGTTTCATGACATTGATGACCGCACGCTACAACTGGCAGCGCGATGAGCTGGCAGTGGGCCAGCGCGAGATTGCCCGGCTGTGGGATGTGGATGAACGCACGGTAAAACGCGAGATGGCCAAGCTGCGGGGCTGGGGCTGGCTGGTGGTGAAACGTCAGGGCGCGCGCGGGCGGGTCACCGAATACGGGATCGGCCTGGAGCGGCTGCTGGCGGATACGCAGGACCGCTGGGGGGCTGTGGGTCCGGATTTTGAACACCGGATGCAAAACAATGATGAGCCGGCGCCGAATGTGGTGCCGCTGCGCCCTGGGTCTGCTCCGCCTGCGCCGGATATCTCGGACGGCAGCGAATGGAGCCTGGCCAAGGCGGTGCTGCATGCGGAGGACCCGGCGAATTATGCGTCGTGGATACAGGGATTGGAGAAAGCCAGCCGCGCCGGCGGCCGGCTGATGCTAAAGGCGCCAAGCCGGTTCCACGCAAACTATGTGATGGCGCATCTGATGCCGCGCTTGCTGGCGGCGTGCCGCGATGTGGATGGCGGGGTCTCGGCGATTGTTGTCGAGGCGTGAGGCCAAATCTGCGCTGCAGCGGTTGAACCCCTTGGGGGCGCGGCCTTATGTGGGCGGGCAGGGGGCTTGGCTAAAGACGCCCCGCAAGAACAAGGAGCAGCCCGGATGAGCGGCGTGCAGGATAAGATCTGTGTCATTGGACTTGGCTATGTGGGGCTGCCGCTGGCGGCGGCCTTCGGGCAGCACCGGAAAGTCGTTGGCTTTGACATCGATCCGGGCCGCATTGCCGAGCTGCGCCAAGGCGAGGACCGCACCCGCGAGCTGGGCTGCCAGGAGCTGGCAATGGCGGAGCACCTTAGTTTCACCGCGGATCCGGCGGAGATTGCCGGTTGCTCCATCTATATCGTCACCGTTCCGACGCCGGTGGATGCCAGCCACCGCCCGGATCTGAGCCCGCTTCTGGCGGCATCGGCGATTGTTGGCGGGGTGCTGAAACCCGGTGATCTGGTGATCTATGAATCCACCGTCTATCCCGGCGCCACCGAGGAAGATTGCGTGCCCATTCTGGAAGCGCGCTCGGGGCTGGTGTTCAACAAGGATTTCTTTACCGGCTATAGTCCCGAGCGGATCAACCCTGGCGACAAGGCGCGGCGGCTGGCGGATATCGTCAAAGTGACATCCGGGTCGACGCCGGAGGTGGCCGAACGCGTTGATGCGCTGTACCGCGAGGTGGTGACAGCCGGCACCCATAAGGCCGCGAGTATCCGGGTGGCTGAGGCTGCCAAGGTGATTGAGAACAGCCAGCGGGATATCAACATTGCGCTGGTGAATGAGCTGGCCAAGATCTTTAACAAGATGGGGATTGATACCCAGGCGGTGCTGGAAGCGGCTGGAACCAAATGGAATTTCCTGCCGTTCCGCCCCGGTCTGGTGGGCGGGCACTGCATCGGGGTGGACCCTTATTACCTGACCCATAAGGCCGAGCAGCTGGGCTATCATCCCGAGATCCTGCTGGCGGGCCGGCGGCTGAATGACGGCATGGGCGCCTATGTTGCCGGTGAGATGGTCAAGGCGATGCTGAAACGCGGCCTGCCGGTTTCGGGCGCGCGGGTTCTGGTGATGGGGCTGACGTTCAAGGAGAACTGCCCGGACCTTCGCAATACGCGGGTGATCGACGTGGTGCGCAGCCTGGAGGAATACGGGGCGAAAGTCGATGTTTACGATCCCCATGCGGACCCGGAGGAGGCACAGGCGGAATACGGCATTTCGCTGGTCCCGGAGATCAGGCAGGGGGTCTATGCCGGGGTGGTGCTGGCGGTGGCGCATTCGGAGTTCCATGAGATGGGCGCGGAAGCAATCCGCGCCTTGGGGACCGCCGGCGCGCTGGTCTATGACCTGAAATATGTGCTGGCACCGGATCAGGCGGATCTGCGGCTTTGATCAAGGGCTAAGGACAAGCAGAGGTCCGTTGGGGCCGCCGCTGCCGTTGCGTTTGCCGCTTTATCCCTGCAGCATACCCCTGACCGCTTGCAGGGCATGACCTAGCAAAAGCAGCGGCCCGCCCGGACGGACCGCTGCTTGTCCGGCGCCTGCGGTTTGATTCCGGGCTGTGGGGAGTTTGGATATGAGCGATATTCTGGAAGGCCGTTGCCTGTGCGGCGCCGTGAAAATCCGTGTCGATGGGGCGCATGACCCGCGCTCCGGGGCCTGCCATTGCCGCAGGTGCCAGCGCTGGACTGGCGGGCTTTTCTTATGTTTCGAGGCTGATGCGGAGGCTGTTTCGGTTGAAGGGCCGGTGACCCGGTATCAATCGTCTGCCTTTGCCGAACGGGCGTTCTGCAGCACCTGTGGGTCACATCTGTGGATGCGGGACACGGATGAGGAAGATGAAGGCTATGACCTGATGCCGGGACTGTTTGATGCAGCTCTCAGCTGGCCGCTGCGGTCGGAGATCTATGCCGACCGGGCAATGGCGTCAGTGCGGTTGGAGGGTGATCACAAGCGGGTCACCCGCGATGAATATGAGGCGCAGAACCCGTACATTGACGGTGATGTCTGAAGAAAAGGTATCGTCCCTCAGCGGTCTGTGCGCGCCAATGCATCGGCGGACAGACCTGACAGGCGGCTTCAGGTAAGATCACTAGCGGCTGACACGGGGCAGTTTCGGGCCGCTCCAATAGGCGCCGCTGTCCTGGCGCAGGGCGTCATAGGCCTCGATCCGGTGCCGGGCGTCTTCCCCGCCGGCCGCGATCAGATGGGTAAGCAGGCATTCCAGAACCGCCATTGCACCGCCGACGGCGCCGAACGGGTGCAGCGAGCTGGCGGCCACCGCCAGCACATGGTCGGTGCGGATGCCAGGGGCGATGACTTCGCTGTCAGAGATCAGGATCACCGATGCGCCGCGTTCGCCCGCCAGCCGCAGCGCCTGGATGGTGCCGGCGGAGTAGGGGGCGAAGGTGAGGGCGATCAGGCAGTCCTCAGGGCCTATGTCCAGCAGGTCGTCCAGCGCGGCACCCATGTGGCGCGGCACCAGTTCCAGCCCCGGCAGGGCCATGCGCCCGACGTAATGGAAGTAATAGGCCAGCGCGTAAGAAGAGCGGGTTGCGGTGACATAGCTGCGGCGGGCGGAGGTGAGGGTGCCGATGATGGCCTGCGTGCGCTCTGCCGTCATCAGCCGCAGTGAGCGGGACGTGATGTTGAGCTGGTTGCGCGCCGCCGATGCCTGCAGCGCGCCGGCCGGGCCTTGGTCCTGCATCCGGTCGAGCCAGTCCTGGCCGAGGTCAGCCTCGTGCGTGGTGGTGAGGGCGGCGCGAAAGGGCGCGCGGAAGGTCTCGAAACTGTCATAGCCCAGATGCTGGGCGAGACGGACAAAGCCGTTGGCGCTGATACCGGTCCTCTCGGCCGAGGTGCGCACCGTATCAAGGCCGAAGTCGCCGGGATTGTCGATCACGTATTTCGCCGCCGCTTTCAGCTTGGGCGGCAGGTTGTCCATCTGATCCTTGAGGTGCTGGATCAGCCGGGCGGTTTTCCGGGGGGCGAGATGCGGGTCCATGCAAGGTATCAGAGCAGATGTGCGGAGAATAGCAAGAGTGGAACGGGTGTTCCTGCCCGGGTTATTCTGACAGGAAGGCCATCAGGTCCTGACGGGCGTGCAGGATGCGGATGATTTCGGGGCGGGAGTGTTCCAGCCGGTAGATCACCAGATGCGCGCCCGATGGGTGGATGCGGACCGGCGGCGTGAACTCAGTGCGTTCGCGGGCCATTTCCGGGAAGTCCGCCAGCAGGTCGAACAAGGCAAACAGGCCATCGGCATAGGCATCCGCCTGCGCCTCGCTCCAGGTGTCCAAACCGTAGCGCCAGATGGCAGAGAGATCGGCGCGGGCGGCGGGGCGGATCAGCCAGCGCGGTTCAGCCATTGCGGCGCATGGCGGCCTTGAAATCCTGGGCTGACAGCGCTTCCGCCGGGCCGCTGGCGAGGCCTGCGTCGATGGCGGATTGCAGTTCACCTATGGCGGCGGTGCGGGCCTGGTCGCGGCGGATCAGGTCGCGGACATAGTCGCTGGAATTGGCATAGGTGCCAGTGCGGGCCTGGTCCTCGACCCAGTCTTTCATCCGGTTCGGCAGGGATACGTTCATGGTGGCCATAGGCGGTCTCCTTTCGCTGGATCAGAATATGGCAATCTTTGCCAAGAACGCAAGGGGGAGGGCGTGGCGGCGGAATGGCGGGCAGATTGCTGCCCAACAAAAAAGGCCCGCAACAAGTGGTTGCGGGCCTTTCCTTGATTTTTTCCGGCCGGATCAGGCGGAGACCACTTTGAGGCCCTTTTCCTCCAGCGGCTGGATGCTGCCGTCTTCGCCGACGGTCACCCGTTCTCCGTGGCTGAGGCTGTCGAGACCCTTGCAGGCGACCAGCATCAGGACGTCTTTTTCGCGGGCGACGATGGCCATATGGCTGAGCCAGCCGCCGACCTCGGACAGCACCGCGCCGGAGCGCTGGACCCATGGCAGCCAGGCCGGGTTGACCATCCGGCAGACCAGAATGTCGCCGTCCTGGAAATCGGCAAAGGCTTCGGGGCTGATGTCGCTGTCGTCTTCCATCCAGAACACCCGGGCGGTGGCGCTGCCGCTGCCGGCCACGCAGGTGCCGCCCATAGTGCCGTCGCCACCCTGGGCCTGGGCGCCCAGCGACAGCATTTCGCAGTCGCGCAGGGTAAGAGTGACCGCTGTGGGCGCGGATTTCTTGCGCAGTGTTTCCTTTTCGGCACGGGCCTGGGCCAGGTCGCGCAAGGCGTCCGGGTTGGACCAGTTGCTGTCCAGCACCTCGTCAAAGGTCAGGCTGAACACCAGATCCTCCAGCCCGCTGATCTGACCCAGCGCCAGAAGGGCGCGGCGCAGCTCGGCGACGACGCGCAGCGCTTCGTGCTTGGCCTGTTCCTTGAGGTCCTGATAGGCAATGGCGATGCCGATGGTATCGTCCAGCTCATCCGGCAGGTTGGCGGGTGTCGGGACTGCGCCAATCGGCTCAACCGTGCTGCTGAGCAGCGAGTTCAGCAGCGCAGGGGCTTCGGCGTAGCGTGGCGAGGACAGCTCGTAATCGAAGATCGAGCGGTGTCCCATCAGCTGCATGGCGCGGGCCTGGGCGTCTTTGCCGGTGCAGGAGGCAATCAGGCTGGAGGGCGCATTGGGCAGCTCGGCGTGCATCAGATGGGCGCGCAGGGCGGGATCGCCTGCGGCTGCCGTGCCAGCCTCACCCATGGTGAAACCTGCCAGAATGTTGATCTTCTCGGCCTCCAGATAGACCTCGCGGATGAACAGTTCCTTGAGTGTGGCAATGGTTTCCAGCAGCTTGTCCTGCGGCAGGGCGGCATAATCCACGGCCTGCCAGATCGCCAGTTTGTTCTTCAGTTCCGGCATCACCTCAGCCCGGAAGCGGGTGATCATCGGATGTGCCTGCTTGCGCAGCTGCTTGGCCTTGGAGGCCGTCAGTTTCAGGGTCATACCCTGTTTCAGCGCCACATCGACATAGGTTTTGCCGAACAGGTTGACCAGATGGCCGTCGCGCCCCTCGGGCAGGCCATAGGGCACGCCCAGCTCGCGGCAGGCCAGATCAACACTGCCGCCGGGCGCCCAGAGATCGCTCATCAATGAGAAGCTGAGCGGGGTGGGGCGGGGCAGGACTTCGGACATTTCATCCTGTTCCAGGATGGTTTGGTCCGGGGCTGCATCCGCGTAGCGGTCCAGCACGTCGCGCCATTCGGCCAGACGGGTCTGCTCCTGCTCGCTGCCAAGCGACAGGGTGGTGATGTCGCGGCTTTGCACGATCTGGAACTGGCCGTTGGCATAGGCCCATTCCACGTCCTGCGGGCAGCCGAAGGTGTCCTCGATCTGTTTGCCAAGGGTCAGCAGCGGCGCCATGTCCAGGGTCTGGTCCTGATCTTCCGCCGCCGGCAAGTCAGTGTAGCGGCCAAAGCGCAAGCTGGTGGGGGTGACGCGGCCGGAAACCAGATCCTCGCCGCAGCCCTCGACCCATTCGATCATCGCCATGCCGGGAGCCATCGGATCCTGGGTGAAAAGGACGCCGGCAAATTCGGCCTGGACCATTTCCTGCACCACGATATTGCCCTGTTCGGTGCTGTCGCCCTCGCCGGAATAGCTGGCGGCACGCGCGGAGGAGAAGCTTTCCACCACTTCGTCCAGCGCGGCGCGCATGCTGTCCGCGGTGACGTCGAGCACCGATTCAAAGACGCCGGCAAAGCTTTGATCAGCGCCGTCCTCGTTGCTGGCAGAGGAGCGCACGGCGACGGGTTTGCCGCCGGCCAGCAGGAAAACCTGCGCGGCAAATGCATCTTTCCTGGCATCAGACATGGCGCGGTAGTCGTGGATTGCGTCTGAACGCACGATCACGCCACCGGGGACCGGCAAGCCTGCGTTCTTGAGGATCGACAGGCGCAGGGCCTTGTTGCCGGCCTCTGCCAGTTCTTCGGTATAGCCCATCGGGATCACACCGCGCGGCAGCTTTGCCAGTTTGCGTTTATGGGCGCGCAGGGACAGGGCATCGGCCAGCTTACGGTGTATGCCGGTGACATAGCCGCGCTGGACCAGCAGCAGCGTCAGGCTGAAGCAGAGGTAGGCATTGGCGGCACCAGACAGGCTGAACACCATGGCAAACAGCGCGGGCATGCCCAGTACCATCCACAGCAGTTTCTGGCGCTTGGTCTTGGCGACGGCCCACAGGAGGTAGATGGCGGCCAGGGCGCAGAACAGCGCGGGCATGATGAACAGCGGATCGGGCATGCCAAGGTCTGCCATCCACAGGAACGGGGTTTGCAGGGAGGCGCTTGCTTCTTGCGCGGAAGAGACCCCCAGCATCATCACCGGCAGGAACAAGAGCGCAGTGAGGTTCTTCATCGGGGTCAGGCCTTTGTCGGCGTAGAACGCCTGCACCGCGCGCGCCTTGCGCACCGGGTCATGGGCCAGCTTTGCCTTCAGCGCCTTCATTTCATCAGCTGTATCATTGGTGATGATCTGATCGCGTTCGGATTTCAGCGCGACGGGCAGCACCAGGATGCGGGTCACAATGGACAGAGCCAGCAGGCCCAGCAGGATATGGCTGCGCTCATGCACCCACAGCAGGGCGGTTGCCAGCGCCGAGATTGCCTTGTCCCACAGACCGGTCTGCTGCTCGGCCAGCCACTCCTGCACATGCGGTTTCGGCTTGGGTGCGACGAAGTATTCCCACGGCAGGGTGTAGCGGCCCAGGAAATCAATGCCCAGCTGCGACAGCTCCAGTCCCAGGACCTGGCTCATGAAGCAGCTGCGGCGGTCATAACAGGCAGCAATTGTGGGCTTGTCGGGGTCCAGCCCGGCGATGCGGTCCATCAGATCCGCGGTCGTCATCTTGCGGATCGGGATGTTGACCGCGCCGGGCAGGTGGCCTCCCGCAAAATCACCGGGATAGCGGGTGTCGACGATCTGCAGATCCTCGGTGGTCAGCAGCGCCTCGAAATCAGCGGTGCTGAGCAGCACGTCCCTGCCCGGGTATTCCGGAATGGCGCGCAGGTCCGAGAGGGTCTTGACGTCCTTGTCGGAGAAGTCGCGGCCCTCGACGATCCACTTCTCGATACCGCCGGCGATGAAGCTGCAGTCGATGCCCATTGCCGCCAGCTTGGCACAGGTTTCCGAAGAGCGGTTGCCGTTGTGGCAGAACAGCACGACCTTCTGGCCCGGCTGCACCGGGCGCGACTGCAGGAAGTCCGGGAAACGGATGTGGGTGGCGCCGGGCAGGGTGCCCATGGCGTTTTCGCCAGTCTCGCGGATGTCGTAAAACAGGGTTGAACCGTCCTCCAGCGCCGCTGCGGCGTCTGTGGTGCTCATTGCCAGCGGGTGGTCTTCCTGCTTGGAAAAACTGGTCTCCTTCAGCGAGGCGTCCTTGATAGCGGTGCCGTCAAATTGCGCCGGCCGCGTCAAAGTGGCCTGCAGTCTTGTCAGCTCGGCCTGCGCATGCGAGGAGTATTGCCAATAGTTTCCTGCAGCCAGTGCAATGGCCGCCAATACGAGGACGGAGATCAGCTTGACCGGGTAGCGGCGTGGAGAGCTGCCCGGTTTGGGGGTAAAACCCAGTTTCGCTGCAATGACTGCGCCAAGGCCGGAAATCATGGCAATTCCCACGGCCAGAACTTGCGATAGTGAAGACACCGAGCCGATCACCAGTTCCGGCGATGGAATGGCCAGGGCCGCGACGGGAAGCGCCGAGAAAAGTGAAGTAAGCACAGTTATTTGCGCTGAACGACGGAGAGACCGGGTGGTCTTGGAGAGCAAAGGTGTGTTCTTCACGGTGGTTCCTGTTGAGCCAGCTGAGATTGATATTCTGATTTTATGGCGAATTTGCCTAAAAGATTACGAAAACCTTACTGAAGGGTTAATATAGAAGGCGAAGAATAAAAGAACCGCAAAATTTTTTAAAGAATTGCAAGTGCGTTAACATTGTATTCTTAACCATGTGCCATGTAACGAAGTATGGCGGCCCGCCTGCCGTGCCAGCCGATCGCAGTCAGGAGGCTAGAACCGTGACACTTTTCGAGTGGACCTTTGGTATCATTGAGCTTTTCAAGACCCGCTTGCGGGGAACGGCCCCTGGGGCTGTTCTGGCGATTGGACTTGCGGCCCTTCTGCCCGGTGCGGGCCAGGCCGGGACCGAATTGGTATTTGGCACTTATGCAGCGGATAAACCTACCGCAACGGTCAAAAAGTACCAGCCTTTCCTGTCTTTTCTGTCCGGCCGGATGAGCGAGGAACTGGGGGAGCCGGTTTCGATCCGGCTGAAGATCGCCAAGGAGTATGGCGAGGGCATTCGCCAGCTGGCCGGCGGCGAGGTGGATTTTGCCCGTTTCGGCCCGGCGTCTTATGTGCATGTGATGAAGGAGAATCCGGAAATCCGGATTGTCGCGATGGAATCCAAAAACGGCGGAAAGCGGTTCAAGGGGGTCATCGTGGTGCATAAGGACAGCAGTGTGCAGTCTGTTGAAGATCTGGCGGGTCTCAGCTTTGCTTTCGGCGATGAACTGTCGACGATAGGCCGTTACCTGGCGCAGGAATACCTGCTGGAGGCCGGAATCAGCGGTGCCGACCTGCATGAATACGCGTATCTCGGCCGTCACGATCTGGTCGGCGAAGCAGTGGGCGCCGGGAAATTCTCGGCGGGTGCCCTCAAGGAAAGCACGTTCAAAAAACTGGTCGCCAAAGGCGTGCCGATCCGGGTGCTGGCTTCCTTTGACAATGTGACCAAACCCTGGCTGGCCTCGGAAGCGATGCCGCAGGCGGTGATGGAAGCGATGCGCAAGGTCATGCTGTCCTCGGACAACGAGGAAATTGTGCGCCGGATTTCAAAGAACGGCTTCTTGCTGGGGGTTGATGACGACTATGACATCATCCGCCGGGCGATGGAGCGAAGTCTGGCATTCTGAGGCGCCGCAGTGAAGATATGAAACGTACAGGCATCCTTTTTCAGATCGTGTTGTCGCTGCTGATAGCCGCTTCTGCGGTTGGCTTTGCAGTCGGCAATCTGGCGCAGCGCCAGGAGGTGCAGCGGCTTGAAGAGCAGCTTGCCGGCCAGGCCGACCTGACGGTTTCCCTGCTCAGCGGGCTGATGCTGGAATCGATTATAGTCGAGGATGTCCCGGTCCTGGAGACCGGGCTGATCGAGGCCGTCACCCGGAACCCCCAGATCGTGTCGATCCAGATCCGCAGCCCGGCGGGCAAGCTGCTGGCTGCGGCCAATGCGCCGGGCGCGCCGCAGCCGGATCATCACGTGATCTATGAACGGCCGATCGAGCTGGAAGGCGCTTCCTTCGGCACCATGGTGGTGGACTGGTCGACTCAGGACGGTAAAGCGCTGGTGGCGGCCAAAGTGCGCCAGATCATCATTTGGACAGTTGTGCCGGTGCTGGCGCTGTCGCTTCTGGTGCTGTTGCTGGTGCATATTCTGGCGCTGCGGCCATTGCATATGATCCATAACCGGATGTCTGACGCCATTGCAGGGCTGCGCAGCCCGCAGCGGCCGCTGCCCTGGTTTGCATCCCGGGAATTCCGGGCGTTGGATTTTTCGGTCGGCGTGCTGGAAGACACTTTTTCCGAGCGGGACGAGCGGGAATTTGCAATGGAGCAGGCGCGTGAGGCCGCAGATATTGCAAACCGCGCCAAGTCGGAATTCCTCGCCAATATGAGCCATGAGATCCGCACCCCGATGAACGGGGTGATTGGCATGGCAGAGCTGCTGCAGGACACCGGGCTGGACGAGGACCAGCGGATGTATGCAGAGACCATTGCAAAATCCGGCACGGCGCTGCTGACGATTATCAACGACATCCTGAACTTCTCCAAGATTGAGGCCGGCAAGGTCGAGCTTAACCATGCTCCGTTCAATTTGCAGACGGCACTGGAGGATGTGGTCACCCTGCTGTCGCCCAAGGCGGCGGAAAAGGGGGTCGAGATCACTATGCGGTACGACCCCGCGCTGCCGGAAATCTTTGAGGGTGATGCCGGGCGGATCCGCCAGGTGATCACCAATATTGCCGGCAACGCGGTCAAATTCACCCGCAAAGGCTATGTCTTCATCGACTTGACCGGCCGCAAGCAGGGCGGCCGCCATTTGCTGACGCTGCAGGTCACTGATACCGGCATAGGCATTGAGCCGGAGCGGACAGGACAGATCTTCCGCGCCTTTGAGCAGGCTGACAATGCCGCCACCCGCAATTTTGAGGGCACCGGCCTGGGGCTGGCAATCTCGGCACAGCTGCTGGAGCTGATGGGCGGCTCGGTGCAGGTGCAGTCGGAGCCGGGCAAAGGGTCTGTATTCACCATAGAGATGCCATTGCGGGCCGGCGGCCATGTCGCCTCGGCACGGGAGGGCAGCCCGCTCAGCTTTGCCGGACTCAACGGTTTGCTGGTGGATGACTTGGAGCTGAACCGGGTGATCCTGTCGGAACGGCTGAGTGCCTGGGGCGTGACCTGCACGCTGGCAGCCTCGGCGCATGAGGGGCTGGAGATCCTGTCGGATGCGCAGCTGGACGGGCGCCGGTTCGATTTCATCATTCTGGACTACCAGATGCCGGCGATGGACGGGCGGGAAATGGCAGCCCGGATTCGCGCCATGCCGGGTTTTGAAGCGGTGCCGCTGATTGTGCTGTCTTCGGTGGAACACGCGCTAAGCCGTTCGGATTGCGAGGCTATCGGAGTTTGTGAGTTTGCGCTGAAACCTGTGCGGGCGGTGCAGCTGCGGCAGGTGATCACCCGGGTGCTGAGCGTTCAGGACCAAAAACCGGCTGTTGTTGACAGCGGCGGCGGCAACGAGGCGCCGCAGGGCCGGCTGCTGAAAGTTCTGCTGGCCGAGGACAACCGCACCAACCAGCTGGTTGTTACCAAGATGCTGAAAGATGCGCCGCTGAAAATCAGCGTTGCCAAAAACGGTGTGGAGGCTGTTGCGCAATTCCAGGCAGAGCGGCCCGACCTTGTCCTGATGGACATGATGATGCCGGAGATGGACGGGATTGAGGCCACGGCCGAGATGCGCCGGATCGAGGCAGAGACCGGCGGCAGAAAATGCCCGATCGTGGCGCTGACCGCCAATGCGCTGCAGAGCCACCGGGAAAAATGCCTGGAGGCGGGGATGGATGATTTCCTCAGCAAGCCGATCAACAAGAAGGCGCTGAACGAGGCTGTCAGCAAATGGACCTGCGGGGACAGCCTGCAGCGCACTGGCAGCTGAGGCCGCCTGTGCGCTGGCCGGCAAGCGGTTTTGCAGCCGGCAGCCAGGCCCGGATTTCGGTCTGCAGCCCAAGCCAGTGCTTGTTGCTTTCAATCGCGGCAGGGAAGGATGCAGGCGGCAGCGGTCAGTCGCGATGCCGTTGCAGCACCAGGCCGGCAAGGCCGGACGCGGCAAAGAGAGCCGCCGCCAGGCAAACGATGCTGGGACCGGCGGGGGTGTCGAGCACAAATGCCAGCTGCAGCCCGCCAGAGGCCGCCAGCATCCCCAAGAGCGCGGCAATCACCGCCATCCGCTCTGGTGTTGCGGCAAAGGGGCGGGCGGCCGCAGCCGGAATCAGCAGCATGGCGGCAATCAGCAATACTCCGACCACCTTGATGGCAACTGCCACGACCAGGGCCAGGGCAAGTGTCAGCACCATCTGCTCGCGGCGGGGATCAATGCCCGCTGCATGGGCCAGATCCGGATTCAGCGTGGCGGTCAGCAGCGCCGACCAGCGCCACCAGAGCAGCGCCAGCACCAGGGCTGCGCCGCACCAGATCACCGCCAGATCGCCGCGCCCCACCGCCAGGATATCGCCAAACAGATACGCCATCAGATCGATCCGCACACCTTGCAGGAAAGACACCGCGACCAGGCCGAAAGCCAGCGAAGAATGCGCCAGCACGCCCAAAAGCGTGTCCATCGCATAACCGCGTCCGGCAAGTGCGGACACGGTTGTGGCCATGGCCAGCGCGGTGGCCAGCACGCCGGCAAAGACCGACACATCAAAGCTAAGCGCCAGCGCCACGCCCAGGATCGACGCGTGCGCAGTGGCGTCGCCGAAATAGGCCATCCGCCGCCAGACCACGAAACAGCCCAAAGGTGCCGCGGCCAGCGCCACGCCGATGCCCGCAAGGGCTGCGCGGATCAGGAAATCGTCAAGCAGGGTCATTCCGCAGCCTTGTGATGATGGTGGTCATGATTGCAATCCTGATCATGGCTGTGATTGTGCTCGTGCCGGTAGAGCGCCAGCGCGCCTTGGGTTCCGGTGCCGAACAGGGCGCGGTACTCCGGTGCCGAGGCGACATGTTCCGGCGCTCCCTCGCAACAGACATGGCCGTTGAGGCAGACCACCCGGTCCGAGGCCGCCATCACCACATGCAGTTCATGACTGACCATCAGCACCGCACAGCCCAAATCCTGCCGGACCTTCTCGATGCGCTGGTAAAAGGCGGCGGAGCCGGGCTGGTCGAGGCCTTGGGTGGCTTCATCCAGGATCAGCAGCTGCGGATCGGTCAACAGGGCACGCGCCAGCAGAACCCGCTGGAACTGCCCGCCCGACAGGCCGGACATCTGCCGGGCCGCCAGATCGCCGGCGCCGGCTTGCTCCAGCGCCTCGGAGGCGCGGGCGTCAGATACCCGCGCGGGCAGGCTGAGGAACCGGCGCACGGTCAGCGGCAGGGTCGGGTCGATGTGCAGTTTCTGCGGCACATAGCCGATGCGCAGGCCGGGCGCGCGGTTGACTGCACCGTGCGAGGGTTTCAGCGCGCCGATCACGCTGCGCAGAAGGGTGGATTTGCCGGACCCGTTGGGGCCGACCACGGTGACGATCTCGCCGGGTTCAATGGCCAGATTGACGCCGGACAACACTGTCTTTCCGCCATAAGAGACCGTCAGCTGTTGAAGGGAAATCAGGCTCATGCAGCGCCCGCATGCTGGCATTTGGGGCACAGGCCCTCGGCCTCGATCACCGCGCGCTCGATGACAAACCCAGCCTCGCGGGCGGCCTGGCCGAGCTGGCCCTGGGTCGGCTCCCGCTGCGATTCAGCCACCGCATCGCAGGCGCGGCAGATCAGGAACACCGGCGCGTGATGCTCGCCCGGATGGGTACAGGCGATGAAGGCGTTCAGGCGTTCGATCTTATGGGCAAAGCCGTTTTTCACCAGGAAGTCCAAAGCCCGGTAGGCAACCGGCGGCTGCGAGCCGAGGCCCTCTTCGCGCAGCCGGTCAAGGATTTCATATGCCCCGAGCGCGCGGTGCTCCTGCAGCAGGATCTCCAGCACCCGGCGGCGAACGGGCGTGAATTGCAGCCCGGCCGTCCGGCACTGGGCGTCCACCGCTGCGATGCAATCGTGAATGCAGTTGCTGTGGTCATGCGGTTCGAAACCGATGGAGTCCATTGCGGGGTCCTTTGGGCGGCGGGTGATTTGCCCCTTGATATGTTATGTTATGACGTTTATCAACCGCGTGGTGTTATAAAATTACATGGGGCGTGATATGCGGAATTCCGGCATGTGGAGAAATGGATCGGCAATACTGGCCTTGCTGGCGGGAACCGGGGCGGCCTGGGCGGAGGTGCCGCGTGTGGCGGCGGATATCACGCCGGTTCACGGGCTGGTGGCGCGGGTGATGCAGGGCCTGGGTGAGCCGGCCCTTGTGGTGCCGCCGGGGGCTTCGCCGCATGGCTATTCGATGCGCCCCTCCGAGGCGCGGGCGCTGGATCAGGCGGATCTGGTGTTCTGGCTGGGTGAGGCGCTGACCCCTTGGCTGCATGGCCCGCTGGAGGAACTGGCCGGCGGCGCGCACCGGGTGGAGCTGCTGGAGGCCACGGGCACCACGGTTCTGCCGTTCCGGGAAGGCGCGCGGTTTGAGGCGCATGCACATGATGGCAATGAGGAGGACCATGCGGATCATGACGGTCACGATGCGCATGAAGATCATGATGATCATGGCCATGAAGAGCATGCTGAGGGCCATGAAGATCACGACGATCATGAGGCCCATGAAGACCCTGCGGAAAAAGATGGCCACAGCGATCACGGTGACCATGATGATCATGCCCATGGCCATCACCATGACGGCACCGACCCGCATGCCTGGTTGCTGCCGGCCAATGCCCAGGCCTGGCTTGATGTGATCGCGGAGGAGCTGGCAGAGCATGACCCAGGAAATGCCGCCGCGTACAAGGCTAATGCCGAAGCCGGCAAGCAGGAGATTGCGGACACTGTTGCCAGTGTCTCGGCTGCGCTGGAACCGTTCCGCGCCAAGCAGTTCATCGTGTTCCACGACGCCTATCAGTATTTCGAGCGCGGATTTGGATTGAATGCCGCCGGGGCAATTTCGATCGGTGACGCCTCCAAGCCGGGCCCGGCGCGAATTGCCGAAATGCGCGATGTCGTGGCGGACCTCAAGGTGGCTTGCATCTTCTCGGAGCCACAGTTCAACCCGGGCGTGGTCGCCACCGTGCTGGACGGCACCGGTGCGGGCACCGCGGTGCTGGATCCGCTGGGTGCCAAGCTGGAAGCGGGGCCGCAGTTCTACCCGGCACTGCTGCGGGATATCGGCGCAGCGATTGCCGGCTGCAAATGATCGGCGGGCGGGCCGGTGCGGTCCGCCTTTTCACCTGTCGCTGATCAGATGGGTAAGGCTGGCACCGGTCTCGTAATATGCGCTGCGCAGCCCTGCGAAGGGGATTGCGTGGCCTTTTGCGGGCGGAACCGGCAGGCAGGATTGGTCGCCTGTCAGCAGGGCCTCGGCCATTGCGGTGCCGAACAGGGTGCCGGGGCCGATACCGCGGCCGGAATAACCGAAACAGGCTAAGCCGCAGTTCAGATCCAGGATCTTGGGCAGGTGTTCGGTGGTCATGGCAATGCGGCCATGCCAAGGGCTGTGCAGCCTCGCGTCTTTCAATTGGGGGTAAAGCGCTGCCAGTTTGCGGGGCAGCCAGTTGCGATGCAGGGCGCTGCCGAAATGGTTTAGCGCACCCATGCCGCCGATCACCAGCCGCCCGGCCTGATCCAGCCGCCAGGAGGACATCACCAGGGCGGTGTCCCAGCAGCCTTCTTTGTTTGGCAGGAGTTTGTCGAGCAGAGCGGCAGGCAGCGGATCGGTGGAGGCCTGGAAGTAATGAACCGGGATCACTCGCGGCGCGCTGTAGCCGGTGATGTCGCGGGCATAGGCGTTTGTGGCCATGATCAGATGCCTGGCGCGCAGGCTGCCTTTTGGTGTTGTCACTTGCCAGCTGGTGCCGTCGCGGCTGATCGCGGCGGCGGGGGAGTTGCTGTGCAGCTGCGCGCCGGCTGCCGCGGCGGCACGGGCGAGGCCGCGGACATAGGCGAGCGGCTGGATTGTGCCCGCGCGCGGATCGAACAGGGCACCGTGCACGGCAGCGGAACCTGTGCGCCGGACGGCTTCGTCCCGGTCCAGCAATTCCACCGGCGCGCCGATGGCGCGGAGCTGTGCGTGGCGGCGTTGCAGGTCAGCCAGGCCGGCAGGGGCATGGGCGCAGTGCAGGGTGCCGCCCTGCTCAGCCTCGCATTGGATGCGGTGTTTCCCGATAAGGGAGAACACCATCCGGGGCGCGCCGCCCAGCAGAGCCGACAGGCGGTTGCCGGCCTCTGCCCCCAGTTCGGCGTTGATGTCTTCGGGCGGCAGCCAGAGGCCTGCATTCACCAGTCCGACATTGCGGCCCGAGCCGCCGCTGCCGATTTCCTCCGCCTCGATCAGACGGACCGAGGCGCCCATTTCCGCAGCCTTGAGCGCGGCAGAGCAGCCGGTGTAGCCGCCGCCGATCACCACGAGATCAGCTGATGCCTCCCCGGTGAGTTCCGGGAAGGCTGGATTTTCCTGGCAGGTTTGGTGCCAGAGGCAGGATGCCAGATCAGATGTCAAACTTGATCCCCTGAGCAAGCGGCAGCTCGCGTGAATAGTTCACCGTGTTGGTCTGCCGGCGCATGTAGCCTTTCCAGGCGTCGGAGCCGCTTTCACGGCCGCCGCCCGTCTCCTTTTCGCCCCCGAACGCGCCGCCGATTTCAGCGCCGGAGGGGCCGATGTTCACATTGGCAATACCGCAGTCCGAACCCGCTGCCGAGAGGAAATATTCGCATTCGCGCACGTCGGTGGAGAAGATGCAGGACGACAAGCCTTGCGGTACTTCGTTCTGCATTTCAATGGCTTGGTCGAGACCCGCGTATTTCACCACATAGAGGATCGGCGCAAAGGTTTCGGTGTGCATGATCGTGGTCTGGGCGGGCATCTCGACGATTGCCGGATGCACATAAGCCGCTTTGGCAAAGCTGTCCGTCAGTGCGCGGCCGCCGCCATGCACGGTGCCGCCTTCGCCCTGGGCGCGCTCCAGCGCCCGCAGCATCGAATCCATGGCGTGGCGGTCGATCAGCGGGCCGACCAGGGTGCCGTCCGCCAGCGGATCGCCGATGGGCAGGCCCTCGTAGGCCTTGATCAGACGCGGGATCAGCGCGTTATAGATATCCTCGTGCACGATCAGGCGGCGCAGGCTGGTGCAGCGCTGGCCGGCGGTGCCGACGGCGGAAAAAACGATGGCGCGCAGGGCCATTTCCAGATCGGCCGAAGGTGCCACGATCATCGCGTTGTTGCCGCCAAGTTCCAGAATGGTGCGGCCGAGGCGTTGCGACATGTCCGCCGCAACCGCTTTGCCCATCGGCACCGAGCCGGTGGCCGAGATGATTGCGACGTCTTTGGAGGCAGTGAGCGCCTCGCCCAGATCACGCTCGCCGATCAGCACCTGAATGAGACCCTCGGGAGCGTCCTCGCCAAAGGCCGCCATGGCGCGGTCGCAGATTTTCTGCACCGCCAGCGCGGTGAGCGGGGTTTTCTCGGAGGGTTTCCAGATCACCGGATCGCCGCAGACCAGCGCAAGTGCTGCGTTCCAGCACCAGGGTGCAACGGGAAAGTTGAAGGCGGTGATGATACCGCAGGTGCCCATCGGGTGCCATGTTTCGCGCATGGCATGGCCGGGGCGTTCCGAGGCGATGGTGAGGCCGTAAAGCTGGCGTGAGAGACCCACGGCAAAGTCGCAGATGTCGATCATCTCCTGCACTTCGCCGAGGCCTTCCTGGTAGATCTTGCCGCATTCCAGGGTGACAAGGCGGCCCAGGGTTTCCTTTTCGCGGCGCAGTTCCTCGCCCAGAAGGCGCACCAGCTCGCCACGGCGCGGGGCGGGCACCAGGCGCCATGATTTGAAGGCGGATTTGGCGGCGCCGATCTGCGCTTCAGCCTCCACCGCACTGTGGGTTTTCAGGCGGGCGATTTCGCTGCCGTCGACGGGCGTGGTGACAGAGAGGCTGCCGCCGGTCAGTTCGGCTTGGGTCAGGCCAGAAGCGGCGAGGATGTCGGAATGAGGCATATCGGGATCCTTTTGAAGCGAGGGCAGGACATGAGCAAAACTTTAGCCTGATTTGCGCCGATGTCCTGCCGGGCGTCGGTCTGGTATAGAAATTGCACCCCCCGGCGCGGATTGCTATTGAAACTAAATCCTGAAGTCATGAGCTAAGATCATATGATTGCCCCGCGCCGCTTTCTACCCTCGATCCCGTCGCTGCTGGCGCTGGAGGCCGTGGACCGGCTGGGCAGTGCTTCGGCGGCAGCAGAGGATCTGTCGCTGACGCAAAGCGCCGTCAGCCGCCAATTGAAACAGCTGGAGGAGCAGATGGGGGTCGATCTGGTTGCCCGTGACCAGATGCGGATGCAGCTGACGCCGGCGGGGACCGGCTTTGCCAAGGAGGCGCGCGCGATCCTGACCCGGCTGGCGCAGGCCTCGGTCAAGCTGCGGGCGAACCCGGACGGCGGCAGTTTCACCTTGTCGATCCTGCCGTCCTTTGGCCTCCATTGGCTGGCGCCGCGGCTGCGGGAGTTTGCCGCCTCGCATCCCGGCATCACGGTGAACCTGCACACGCATAATCTGCCGTTCAGCTTTGATGCGGGCACGGCGCAGGCGGCGATCCATTACGGCACGCGGGACTGGCCGGGGGTGGCGTATCTGCCGCTGATGCCGAAACATGTGCTGCCGGTCTGCGCGCCGGGGCTGATGGCGGGGCCGGTTTCCAGCCCGGCGGAACTGCTGGACTATCCGTTGCTGCATCTGGAGACGCACCCGGATTGCTGGGAACAGTGGTTTCATCTTCACGATGTGCCGGCGGCCAAGCTGCGGGGGATGCTGTTTGACCAATCCTCGGCCATGACGCAGGGGGCGGTGCATGGGCTGGGGGTGGCGTTGCTGCCGGATTTCCTGGCGGAGAATGAAATTGCGCAAGGCCGGCTGATGCTGGCGATGGAGGGGGCGGCAGTGAGTTTGGGCGAATATTACCTGGTCTGGCCTGCGGATCAGCCAGAGGAATATCCGCTGATCAAATTTCGCGAATGGCTGCTGTCGCAGCTGGGGGAGGTGTAAGATGCGCCTGCCGGGCCTGACCCATCTGCGCTGTTTTGAAAGTGCTGCGCGGCATCAAAGTTTCACTGCGGCGGGAGAGGAATTGGGGCTGACGCAAAGCGCCGTCAGCAAGAAGGTAAAGGAGTTGGAGGCGGATCTGGGGTTCGACTTGTTCCAGCGTTCAGGCAGGGGTGTGGTGCTGACGCCTGCGGGGCAGGGGCTGGCCGCCGATCTGGAGCTGGATCTGGCAGGTTTGCGGGCGACGCTGCAGAAGGCTGCTGCTGCCGGGGCGGGCCGCTCGGCTTTGCGGATTGCGGTGCTGCCTGCCTTTGCCAACCTGTGGCTGATTCCGCGGCTGCCGGATTTCTTCGCCCGCCATCCGGAGGTGGAGCTGAGTTTCTCCACCCGGCTGGAGCCGTTTGATTTTGCGCGCGAGAATTTCGACCTGGCGGTGCACTACGGGCTGGACAACTGGCCGGGCACGTATATGGCGCCCTTGTTCGGCGAGGAAATGGTGCCGGTCTGCGCGCCCGCGTTTTATGCCGCGCACCAGCTGGAGCTGGCGGGTAGCCTGGCACAGGCGCCGCTGCTGCACCTGGACAGCCGGGCAGGAACCTGGGCGGAGTGGTTCGAGCGCGCCGGGCTGGCAGGCGCACCGCGGCAGGACGGGCGCTATTTCGATCAGCATTCGATGGTGATTGCGGCAGCGGCGGCGGGGCTGGGGGCTGCGATAGTGCCCTATGACATGGTGGCGCGGGAGATTGCGTCAGGGGATCTGGTGCGGATTCCGGGGCCGGAGCTGGTGTCGCGCAAGCGCTATTACCTGGTGCGTCCGCACGGGCCGGTGCCGGAAGCGGTGCAAAAGCTAGAAGCCTGGATGCGCAAGCAGTTGAAGGGCAGGCCGGATTGAGGTGCTCTGCCTGGCCGAAGGCCGGGCAGCACCGCTAGCCATGACTAACAGGAATGTATGCCGTCGGGACTGGCTGGTTTTCCTCTATAATCCGATGTTTCAATCTGGCTGCGCCACAACTAGCAGGGAGCCTTTGCCATGGCCCAGTTCCGCCGCGCCAGCCGTCTTGACCCGATCGAGGTCTCCGAAATTCTTACCATCGGCGCGAAGGCGGCAAAGATGAAGCGCCAGGGAGTGCCGGTGATCATCCTGGGCGCGGGGGAGCCGGATTTCGACACGCCGGACCACATCAAGGAGGCAGCCGCCGCCGCGATGCGGGCGGGGGAAACGAAATACACCCCGCTTGGCGGTACGCTGGAATTGCGGCTGGCGGTGCAGGCGAAGTTCAAACGCGACAACGGGCTGGATTATGGGCTGGACGAGATCACCTCGGGCACCGGGGCCAAGGAGATCTTGTTTGATGCCTTCATGGCGAGCCTCGATCCCGGCGATGAGGTGATCGTGCCCACGCCCTATTGGACCTCTTATTCCGATATCATCCGGATTGCCGGCGGGGAGCCGGTGCTGGTGCCTTGCGGCAGTGATACAGGGTTCCGGCTGACCGCAGAGAGGCTGGAGGCGGCGATCACCCCGCGCACCCGCTGGCTGCTGCTGAATTCGCCGTCCAATCCGGCAGGTGCGGGGTACAGCGCCGCGGATTACCGGCCATTGCTGGAGGTGTTGCTGCGGCATCCGGATGTCTGGCTGATGGCCGATGACATGTATGAGCACATCACCTATGGCGGGTTCGAATTCGCCACGCCCGCACAGGTGGAGCCGCGGCTGAAGGAGCGGGTGCTGACGGTCAACGGCGTCTCCAAGGCTTATGCGATGACGGGCTGGCGGCTGGGCTATGCGGGCGGGCCGAAGGATCTGATTGCGGCGATGAAAGTGGTGCAGTCGCAATCGACTTCGCACCCGTCCTCGATTTCGCAGGCGGCCGCGGTGGCCGCATTGAACGGGCCGCAGGAGGTGCTGGCAGAGCGGCAGGCCAGTTTCCAGACACGGCGCGATCTGGTGGTGGAGGCGCTCAATGGCATCGACGGCATTGAGTGCCCGGTGCCGGAGGGCGCGTTTTACACATTTGCCAATTGCGCCGGGGTGCTGGGCAAGCACACGCCGCAGGGTGTTGTGCTGGAGACGGACGCGGATTTCTGCGCCTACCTGCTGGATCAGCATCATGTGGCCGTGGTGCCGGGCCGGGCCTTTGGCATCTCGCCTTACTTCCGGGTTTCCTATGCGACGTCCGAGACGGAGCTGCAAGAAGCCTTATCCCGGATTGCCGCTGCAGTCGCGGCGCTGTCTTAGGCCTGCACTACTGCCGGCTGGCGGCGGTTCCGGGCATTGGTCCAAGCCTGTATCAGCTGGCGCTGCACGGCGGCGGCGGCAAGACCCAAGGCGAGGCCGCCAATGATTGCCAGCGCATCGTTCAGCGGGCTGCGGGCCTCCAGCCCGATCATCGGCATCAGCAGTTCCGGCACAAACCGGTGCAGCAGGTAGATCGGGAAGGCGGCCTGGGCCAGCCGCATCAGCGGGCGGGCCGCAAACCGCGGCATCGGCAGGCGGGTGACGAACAGCAGCCCGGCAATAAGTGCCAATAGCCACATGTATTTGATCCAGCCGCCGTACCAGTTGCCGCCCAGATAGGCCGCCGCGGGCATGATCAGGCAGGCTGCCCCCAGCACCAGAAGCCGTTGCCGCAGCGTGCTGGCGGCGGTGATGCACCAGCCCAAGGCGAACAGGTAGAAGACCCACGGCACGGTGAACTGCGCGCGTCCGCCGATTTGCCAGACTTCCGGCACGATCAGCCGCAGCGCCACGGCAAACGCCAGAAAACACAGGCCGGTACGGAAAGCACCCTGGCTTGCAAGCCAACGGCGCAGGGGTGGTACGGCAAAGGGCAACGCCACCAGCAGCGTCATCTGCAGATAAGCTTCGATGAACCAGTACAAATACGGCAGCATCAAGTGGGTTTCCGGGATTGTCACGGCAAAATTGCCGGCCAGAAAGACCGAGACCCAGGGTACCTGCTCCCACACCGCAGCATAGCCTGCAAGGATCAGGTAATAGGGGATCAGCACTGCAGCCACCGGTTTAAAGAAGCTGCGCATGTCGCCGGACTTCAGCGCCTCCCAGCGGAAGCCTGCAACGCTCATTCCCATCAGGATCACCATCGCAGCTGCCCCGCCGAACACCGGCCAAAGGGTCTGGTGGGCGACCACCACTGCGAGGATGGCAGCCACACGGGCCACCAGATCGAAAGGCAGGCTGGCGCCGGGCGCCGGGGCGGCCTGTTCAAGAGTGCTGATCGGCATGTTTTCCCAGCCCGCCGGGGCGCCGCCAAGGGCTTCGTCCAGAGCCAGGGACAGCTCTACATGACGCAGAGAATCTCCTCCAAGCGCGGCAAAGCTATCGTTTCGGCCCACGCTCTGCGGCGCAAAGGCGGCCTGAAAGGCTGCCAGTACATTCCTGGCAGGTTTGCGCTGCGCTGATTGCGCCTTCAGCGCCGGATAGTCGATCTTGCCATTGGCGCGCCGCGGCAGAGACTTGCGCGGAAGGACGGTGAAATGCTGCTGGCGGATGCCGGTCAGCTGGGCGGCCATCGCAGCGATGCCGTCCTCCGCCCCGCAGATTGCAATCGAAATGCGGCTGTCATCACCCCAAACCGCGGCCTCATGCCCCTGGGCGGCCAAGGCACGTTCGATGGCGTCATGGCCGATACGCAGGCCGGCAATCTTGGACATCCGCGAAAGCCGCCCGGTGATGTGGAAGAGCCCGTTTGCATCGCGGCGGGCCAGATCGCCGGTCGCTAGCTCGCTGAGTTCGGCGCCCCTGGCCAGATCGGCGTGGCTTTCGGCATAGCCCATCATCACGTTCGGGCCCTGATAGATCAGCTCGCCTTCGCCCTCGGGGGTGGTGATTTCTGCGCCCGAAGCCGAGCGCAGCAGCAGACGCCCGCTGGGAATGGCGCGGCCTGCAGCGCCGGGATTGTCCAAAGCCAGCTCCGGCGGCAGGTAGCTGATCCGCGCGGTGGCCTCGGTCTGGCCGTACATCACAAAGAAGCGGCCTGCGCGGGCTTGCGTCCGGGCAGACCACGCGCGGACTTGCTCCGGCTCCATGGCGCCGCCGGCAACGGTCAGCGTCTTGATGTTTTCCGGCAGCACGTGGGAAAGGCCGGCGCTGTCCAGCAGGCGGAAATGATGCGGCACGCCGGCCAGGCTGGTGGCGCCGGAGGCCTCCAGCGCTGTGGCAAAACCGGGGTCCAGCATCGAGCCGGGCGCAAGCCAGAGGCTGGCACCGGCGGCAAGATGCGAGTGCAGCACCGACAAGCCGTAGGAATAATGCAGCGGCAGGATCAGTGCGGAGCGCTCTGTGGGCTGGATCCCGAGATACTGGGCTATAGCGCTGGCGTTGGTGTCCATAGCGGTGCCGGACAGGCGTACGCCGCGGCCGTGGCCGGTGCTGCCGGAGGTCTGCAGCAGCAGTGTCAGCTCCGGGTGGATTTCAGCGGGTTCATGCGCGTGCGCCAGCAGTTGCCAGGTTCCGCCCACGCGCCGGAAGCTGGCAGCCGGACGGAACCGTTCCTCCAGACGGGCAGCGGTGACGGGGTCCGCGGCCGGTAGCGGCATAACTGCGTGGCCGGCAGCCAGGGCGCCCGCATAGGCGATAATGGCTTCGGGATCGGAAGCGGCTTCAACCGCAATCAGCCGCCGCTCTTGCGGCAGCGATTTGCCGAACTCTGCGGCGGCGTCAGCCAGCGCAGCATAAGTCAGCTCAGCCCCGTCCGCCGCAATCAGGCAAGGATTGGCGGCAAACGCACGCAATTTGGCCAGGTCGTAGAACATCCGCAACTCCTTTGAGCGCGGCGGGTAATTTAATTTACTAATTTTGTCAATTATTAGCCGGCGGCCTGTTGCCGGATCGGGACCGGTTGCGAAACTGGAGTGAACATTGACTGCGGCAGATGAGGCGCGCGCGTCCTTGCAGAGGCGGTTTGCTGTCTTCACCAATTCCAGGATCCGTTCACGGCGAACGTCAAATTCCACCCCTGCGATCGGTCATTTTTCCGCCGCAAGATGGGCGCGCTTGCGGCCTGAAAAGCCACATTCCTGCAAAGGCCGCAAAGTTCCTGCCATATTTTTGCCGCAATCGGCCGGGCGCCGGGTCGTTGGGACCCGGGCATTAACTATGATTTCAATCTATTACGGGAAACGGGCAGAATCTTGCCCATGCTGGTAAAAGGCTTGGAATGCCTAATTCCGGTCACGATAGACTCAGGCTTGAGCAGTATGTTTCAACCAACAATAGCCATAGCAAGGAGGACCCTAAGCGTGGCAAACACAACGTTTCCGGATCCGGTTTTTTCGAAGCTGAAAACCAAAGAGTATACAGGCAGCCGGGACGACATTCTCAGCATCAATCATTCAAATACCCTTGCGCTGGACGCGGCGACGGTGTCGCTGAGCTTTTCGTTGGACCGCCTGCCCGGCGAGATGGCGCTGGTGTCCAAGGACGGAAGCGGCGCCGGGGCGGGCGACTTCACGCTTTGGGTCAAGGACGGCACTTTGGTGGCAACCCAGTCGGACGGCAGCGGGACCGAATACCTGAAAGTCCCGGATCTGGTGTTGTCGGCGCAGCAAACCTACCAGATCTCGGTCAGCTTTGGCGCGGACGGGCTGATGATCTGGCTGGACGGCGCGCTGGTGGCGGCAGAACCTGCGTTCAAACAGGGGCTGGCAGACAATGATAACGCCCTGGTGATCGGCGGCAGCCGGGCCTGGCGCAGCAATCAGGAGGATGACGCGCATTCGCTGTTCAAGGGCACCATCAGCGATGTGCGGATCTTTGACAGCCAGCTGGGCGAAAGCAGCCAGATCGCATTGGCCGGGGAGGCCGGCACCGCCATGGGCGCCAAGATGGACGCGATGATGGAGGATCTGGCCCCGGCCTTTGGCCAGCTGCATGGGGCAAGCGATACCTTCCTGGAGATTCTGTCGGATTACGGCGTGACCCATCACGGCCATCTGGACCGCAGTCTCAACATGATCAGCCGCAACGGCGGCGACAACACGGTGCGCGGCACCAGCGGCGCCGATGGCATCGACGCGGGCCGCGGCGACGACAAGATCATCGGCAAAGGCGGCGCCGATGTGCTGCAGGGCAACTACGGCAATGACACGCTGTATGGCGGCGGCGGCAACGATGTGCTGGACGGCGGCCACGGCGAGGACACGCTGAAGGGCGGCGCTGGCAACGACCTGCTGATCAGCCGCGCGGACGGGCGCGAGGGGGCCATCGCCTATGACCCGGACCGCGACGAGGGCGACCCGGAAAATGAGCTGACGGACGGTAAGCTGTACCCCGATCAGCCGGTGCCGGGCGATGATCTTCTGATCGGCGGCAAGGGCGCGGATATCTTTTATTTCCAGACGCTTATCAACGCCAAGGAGCGCTACATCGAGAAGCACACCCGCGACGACGGCACCATCAACTGGCACGGTGTTGCGGGGGAGAACGACAAGCTGCACGACCATTGGGTCGACATTATGGGCCATGATGTGGTGCAGGATTTCAGCCGTGCCGAGGGCGACCGGATTGTCATCGAGGGCCACACCACCGAGATCGCCTCGATCACCTATGGCGACAAGAACGGCGACGGGGTGATGGATCACTCGGTGATTGCGCTGTACTCGGATCAGGGCAACAACGGCGGCGCCCACAACGACGATTTGCTGGGCAAGATCACCGTCTACGGCGACCTGGTGAAACTGTCGGACATCGAACACACCGCGGCGCCGGCATACGGTATCGTCAAGAGCATCGACGACCTGGAGGAGGCGCTGGCGCCAACAGCGGTTTCCGAAAACACCGGCAAGATCAAGGTCCCGGGGTCGGCGCTGGGAACGGCTGCGCAGGCCGCCATACCAGGTGCCGGCGCGCCGGTTGTTGCGATGCCAGGCCAGCATGTGCTGAGTGGTGAAGACGGCGATTATCTGAATGCGGGTCACCTTGATGCCCTTGCGCTGGACGCGGCGACGGTTTCGCTGAGCTTTTCGCTGGAGCGGCTGCCCGGCGAGATGGCGCTGGTGTCCAAGGACGGAAGCGGCGCCGGGGCGGGCGACTTCACGCTTTGGGTCAAGGACGGCACTTTGGTGGCAACCCAGTCGGACGGCAGCGGGACCGAATACCTGAAAGTCCCGGATCTGGTGTTGTCGGCGCAGCAAACCTACCAGATCTCGGTCAGCTTTGGCGCGGACGGGCTGATGATCTGGCTGGACGGCGCGCTGGTGGCGGCAGAACCTGCGTTCAAACAGGGGCTGGCAGACAATGATAACGCCCTGGTGATCGGCGGCAGCCGGGCCTGGCGCAGCAATCAGGAGGATGACGCGCATTCGCTGTTCAAGGGCACCATCAGCGATGTGCGGATCTTTGACAGCCAGCTGGGCGAAAGCAGCCAGATCGCATTGGCCGGGGAGGCCGGCACCGCCATGGGCGCCAAGATGGACGCGATGATGGAGGATCTGGCCCCGGCCTTTGGCCAGCTGCATGGGGCAAGCGATACCTTCCTGGAGATTCTGTCGGATTACGGCGTGACCCATCACGGCCATCTGGACCGCAGTCTCAACATGATCAGCCGCAACGGCGGCGACAACACGGTGCGCGGCACCAGCGGCGCCGATGGCATCGACGCGGGCCGCGGCGACGACAAGATCATCGGCAAAGGCGGCGCCGATGTGCTGCAGGGCAACTACGGCAATGACACGCTGTATGGCGGCGGCGGCAACGATGTGCTGGACGGCGGCCACGGCGAGGACACGCTGAAGGGCGGCGCTGGCAACGACCTGCTGATCAGCCGCGCGGACGGGCGCGAGGGGGCCATCGCCTATGACCCGGACCGCGACGAGGGCGACCCGGAAAATGAGCTGACGGACGGTAAGCTGTACCCCGATCAGCCGGTGCCGGGCGATGATCTTCTGATCGGCGGCAAGGGCGCGGATATCTTTTATTTCCAGACGCTTATCAACGCCAAGGAGCGCTACATCGAGAAGCACACCCGCGACGACGGCACCATCAACTGGCACGGTGTTGCGGGGGAGAACGACAAGCTGCACGACCATTGGGTCGACATTATGGGCCATGATGTGGTGCAGGATTTCAGCCGTGCCGAGGGCGACCGGATTGTCATCGAGGGCCACACCACCGAGATCGCCTCGATCACCTATGGCGACAAGAACGGCGACGGGGTGATGGATCACTCGGTGATTGCGCTGTACTCGGATCAGGGCAACAACGGCGGCGCCCACAACGACGATTTGCTGGGCAAGATCACCGTCTACGGCGACCTGGTGAAGCTGTCGGACATCGAACACACCGCGGCGCCGGCATACGGTATCGTCAAGAGCATCGACGACCTGGAGGAGGCGCTGGCGCCAACAGCGGTTTCCGAAAACACCGGCAAGATCAAGGTGCCGGGGTCGGCGCTGGCGGACGCTGGCGATCTGACCCTTGCGGCAGCGGAAAGCCCGGTCTTTGCCATGGCAGGCAGCCACGGTTTCGATGCCGACGACCGTTCTGCCTATGTCTTTGATCACAATAAGGCGCTGGAGCTTTCCAGCGGCACTATTGCCTTTCGCTTCACCGCCAGCAGTCTGGCCGGATACCAAACCCTGTTGTCCAAGGATGCCGCTGAATATGGCAGCGGCGGGCATCTGGCGGTTTATCTGGATGAAACCGGCAAGCTGATCGTGCGCCTGCAGGACAGCGAGGAGACCTACTATTTCACTGCGGCAAATGCGATTGAGGCAGGCACAGACTATGACTTCAGCCTGAATTTTGGCAGCGAGGGCGTGGAAGTCTACCTGAATGGCGCGCGGATTGCTTATGAAGCCGGGCTGGATTTTGACTGGAGCACCAACAGCGAGGCACTGATTGCCGGGGCTGCAGGATGGAGCAATGCAGCCGGCAAAACCGACAAGATCCACAGCTACTTTGATGGCAGTATCAGTGATCTGGCGGTTTATGACGCGGTGCTGACCGGCGAAGAGGTTTTCGGCAGCGGTGAGCGCAGCGATTACGCTTACTTCGGCGGCCGGATCGACAGCTTTCAGTTCAATCGCAGCGGCGGCGAAATCCAGATCAGCAAGGGCGGCTCTGAGACGGTTCTGGAACCGGAGGATACCTTTGCCGCGTTCAAGGATGTCACCGTTCGAGCGGCGGATATTCAGTTCGGTTCCAATAACAGCGACGAATTGCGCGGTGCCGATGGTGCCGATGTGCTGATTGGAAAAGACGGCGATGACCGGCTGCTGGGGTATGGCAATGATGACTTGCTGAGAGGCGGAAAGGGCAACGACAACCTTTATGGCGGTGACGGAGCGGATACGCTGTCCGGTCAGGGGGGCCACGACAAACTGGCTGGCGGCAGCGGCCGGGACTATCTGTTTGGCGGCGATGGCAATGACACGCTGTATGGCGAAGACGGCCGGGATTGGCTCTATGGCGGCCTTGGCGATGACCGGCTGCAGGGCCACAGCTGGAATGCGTCGGACCCCTCAGACCGGGACCGCGCGGTGTTTGATGGGAACTTCGAGGACTACAGCTTTGAAAGCTATACCTACTTTGACTCCAACCGGGGTACGGACATCACCCGTCTGACGGTAACTGATGCGGCCAGCGGCGGGGCTGATGGCTATTATGAAGGCCGCGACCAGCTGCTGGATATTGGCCTGTTAGTCTTTGCAGATCAGACGGTTGCCTTTGATGACCTGATCTGACGCCAGGTCCGGGCGTAGAACAGCACGGGTTTGGCGGAGCAAACATCTGCCAATCCTCCAGGTGGCTTTCACCGGGGGCATTTGGGTGCCTCCGGTGAGAATCGCTCCTGGGTGCAAATGATTTGGACACCATTCAGAAATGCCGCCGGCTGCGCAAAGCAGGAATGTCACCAGCCTGCCTACGGGGGGCAAGGCTTATCAGCCCGCAGCCCTCAAATGCCGAAGGGCTGAGAAGCCTGGTGAGAACATGAGACTGAAACCGCTGGATAGCGGTTTGAGCCCAGACCTACATAACTGTGATAATGTCGCCGACAGCGATGATCTCGTTCAAGCAAAACTGGCCGTCTGCTCTCATATGCAGATGCGGTAAATCAAGATGGCCGTTCGGCCTCGGTTGGTAAACCTCGCATGGGAAGGATTTTCCAGCGCTTGAGATGAATATTTTGGCTTCCAGTACAGTGGCAAAGGCCAGATCAATCTGGTCATTTGTGTACAGAACACAACGACTTCGACCATCCTTGTCGTCGGTCAGAAGATCGTAGTCGTTTATCTCAATGTTCATAAGGGACGATCCCATACGGACATGCAAAATTCAACGGCAGCTTTATCCGCATTGCGGTTCTCTGTTTGCGGGATT
>NZ_JAKFZM010000040.1:0-39230 GCF_021654205.1 Leisingera sp. MMG026
GAACATGGTCACTTTGTTATTGTCTTCAAATCGGGTGCGGCACTGCCGTTATCGTTGTTATTTTTCAGTAAGGCATTCTAGATGTTCAATAATTTTCAGACGCTCATTGCGTCAACTTTGGTTTCTTTGGTGCAGTTACTTTCCAGCCCCGATGTTTCTGCTGCGACCTGTGAAGCGCCCGCGAAGAGCAACATCGAAGGCATCGTTATCTGCGATCTGGGCGTTCTGAAGGGCGGGGAAAGCAGCTTCGCAAAAGCGGTAAGCGATGATGGCCGCATTGTCGTTGGTGTGAGCGGGTCTTCGGTTGGAGAGCGCGCATTTATGTGGACTGAAGAGCAGGGGATGGTCAGTCTCGGGGTCCTGCCTGGAGGAGCTGAGAGCAGGGCCACCGCTATAAGCGCTGATGGCTCAACTATTGTAGGCAAGAGTGACAGTGAAGCCGGCTGGCGTGCGTTCCGGTGGACAGAAGAAACGGGCATGGTCAGCCTCGGTGAGGTCGATGGGCACAGGCAAACTGGCGCAACTGCAGTGAGTGGAGATGGTACAGTTGTTGTTGGCAGCGTTGGCGGCCTTGGAGGTCGCAGTGCCTTTCGCTGGACCGCCGATAGCGGAATAACTTTTATAGGGACCGAAGATCTCCACAGAGACAGTGCAGCCCTTGGCGTCAGTGGCGACGGCCAAGTCATTGTCGGGCGTGTGGGATTTCGGGCCTTTCGATGGACAGCCAGTGAGGGAGTTGTTTTGCTAAAATCGGTTCAGGGGGAAAAACTAAGGTATGCGCATGATGCTTCCTTGGACGGCTCGGTTATTGTTGGCGAAGCAGGGTCACATAGCAGAAGTAAGGTATTCTATTGGAACGCAATGGGTAAGAAAAAGGTATTGTTTTCTGTAGCTGCGCTTAAGAAAAGCGGAGCTTTGGCAGTTAACCGTCTGGGGACAACTCTTGTGGGATACGTAAAGGGTTCTGGAGCGCAGACTGCCTTTATCAGCAAAACGGATGGGTCTTGGAAATTGCTTGGCAGGCTGAACAAGGCAGGGGGATTTCTTTCTAGCAAGGCTAGCGATGTTACCTCAGACAGCCTTACCGTTGTGGGAACTTCTACTGGTCAGGCAGGGAACCGTGCAGTGATATGGAAGCTCACTGGGCAAAACTAGCGGACGAGTTGAGCGCAGGTTCTACACGCAGTCCTGCTGTATTGACAGGAGGCGCTTGCTACACTTCCCTTTCAACAATGTACGGTGGGCAATCTGTCCACCATAATCGACCCTTTACCAAGCTAAAGAAACCCCAAACGCACCGTCCGCCCTTTACGCAACCGTTTCGCCGCGAAACCCCTTGCCACATTGCCTCATCAGGCGTATAGCGCGCAGGTTCGCTATGCGCGGATAGGGGCGGGGTGATTCCCGCCTTTTGGGTTCGATGAGGGTTCGGCGGTGGTCGCAGGCCCTCCTCTCAACCTCAACGCCTCAATAAAGGCAGATGTAATGCAAAGCCAAAACATTCGCATTCGGCTGAAGGCATTCGATTACCGCGTGCTGGATGCCAGCACCCAGGAAATCGTCAACACAGCCAAGCGTACCGGCGCTCAGGTTCGTGGCCCGATCCCGATGCCGAACAAGATCGAGAAATTCACTGTTCTGCGTGGCCCCCACGTTGACAAGAAATCCCGCGATCAGTTCGAAATCCGGACGCACAAGCGTCTTCTCGACATCGTTGATCCGACCCCCCAGACCGTGGACGCGCTGATGAAGCTCGACCTCGCCGCTGGTGTGGACGTCGAAATCAAGCTGCAGTCGTAAGATCGGAGGGTAATGAATATGCGCTCTGGTATTATCGCAAAGAAAGTCGGCATGACCCGGCTGTTCCTGGAAGACGGCAAGCAGATCCCTGTGACCGTTCTGTCGCTGGACGGCCTGCAGGTTGTTGCGCAGCGCACCGATGACAAAGACGGCTACACCGCCGTTCAGCTCGGTGCTGGTTCCGCCAAGGCAAAGCGCACGTCGCAAGCCATGCGCGGCCACTTCGCAGCAGCCAAGGTTGCGCCGAAGCGCAAGCTCGTGGAATTCCGCGTGCCCGCAGACGCCCTGATCGAAGTCGGCGCCGAAATTTCGGCCGAACATTTCCTGGCTGGCCAGAAAGTGGACGTCACCGGCACCTCGATCGGTAAAGGTTTCGCCGGTGCCATGAAGCGGCACAACTTCGGCGGCCTGCGCGCCACGCACGGTGTGTCGATCTCGCACCGTTCGCATGGTTCGACCGGTCAGTGTCAGGATCCGGGCAAAGTCTTCAAAGGCAAGAAGATGGCCGGCCACATGGGCGCTGCCCGCGTGACCACCCAGAACCTGGAAGTGGTGAAAACCGACGCCGATCGCGGCCTGGTCTTCATCAAAGGCGCCGTTCCCGGCCCGAAATCCGGCTGGGTTACCGTCAAGGACGCCGTGAAGAAGAAAGCGCCCGAAGGTCTGCCGTTCCCGGCTGGTCTGAAAGCGGCTGCAACCGATGCACCGGCTGTTGAAGCCCCCGCGGAAGGTGGTGAAGCATGAAACTTGACGTGATCAAACTCGACGGCGGCAAGTCCGGCGACATCGAGCTGTCCGAAGACCTGTTCGGCCTGGAGCCGCGTGCGGACATCCTGCACCGTGTGGTCCGCTGGCAGCGCAACAACGCGCAGCAGGGCACCCACAAGGTGAAGACCCGCTCGGAGACCTCCTATTCGACCAAGAAGATCTATCGCCAGAAGGGCACCGGCGGCGCACGCCACGGTGACCGTAACGCGCCGATCTTCCGCAAAGGCGGTATCTACAAGGGCCCGGTTGTCCGTTCGCACGGCCACGATCTGACCAAGAAGTTCCGCAAGCTGGGTCTGCGCCACGCGCTGTCCGCTAAGGCAAAAGCGGGCGAGCTGGTCATCATCGAGGATGCAGCCTCCGAAGGCAAAACCGCGGCTCTGGCCAAACAGGTGAAAAACCTGGGCTGGAAACGCGCGCTGGTCATCGACGGTTCTTCGGTCAACGAAGACTTCCTGAAAGCGTCGCGCAACATTGAAGGCCTGGATATCCTGCCGACAATGGGCGCAAACGTCTATGACATCCTGAAGCGTGACATCCTGGTGATCACCAAAGCAGGTGTCGAAGCACTGGAGGCTCGCCTGAAATGAGCGCGAAAGCAGAACACTACGACGTGGTCCGCAAGCCGATCATCACCGAGAAAACCACCATGGCGTCCGAAAACGGCGCAGTGGTCTTTGAGGTGGCAATCGACTCGAACAAGCCGATGATCAAAGAAGCTGTTGAAGCTCTCTTTGGCGTCAAGGTGAAGGCGGTCAACACCACCATCACCAAAGGCAAGGTCAAGCGGTTCCGCGGCCAGATGGGCCGTCGCAAAGACGTCAAGAAAGCCTATGTGACCCTGGAAGAGGGCAACACAATCGACGTGTCCACCGGACTCTGAGATTTGCCTCTTTGAGACTTTGGAAGGCCCTCGCGACAGCGGGGGCCTTTTGCGTATGTGCGTGGCAGGCATGTCTGCATGGCGGCTTCCTTGGTGCATTCGGTCCGCTGATTAATAGCCGCCGGCGGTTAAGATCCGCGAAGCCCCGCGTGCGCTGCCTGCGCAACGGGCGGCGTTCAAAAACGACGACCCGGCACTATCATTCCTGGCGCTATAGCGTATGGGAGGGGGTGCCTTAAGGAGAATGAATGATGGGACCTTCACAGAGTTTGCCTGAACTGGTCGCGGCGGCGCGGGCCAATGCCAAGACGCTTGAAGATCGCATCATGGCGGCGCAGTCCCCTGACGGCGGGCCGGCTGGAACGGCCGGTCAAACTGAGGAGCTGCGCGCGGCTACGGTGGCGCTGGAGGCGGAAGCGGTCGATATCTTCACTCTGTTCGAGGCGCGGATGCAGCACCATTTTAAGCGCGGACCGTTTTCGCGGAAATTGACAGCCCTGCTGTCGCAGTCCGGGCAGGCCGCCCTCGCGGAACGGGTCCATCAGTATTATCTGGTGATCAACGTTCTGAAACACGGCAAAGGTGCGAGCTACCGGGAACTGCTGAATGCGCCGGGGGGCAAGTTTGCGGTGAATACCAGCCAGGACACGGCGGACGATGACGGCGCGGCATCAGTAGGGCTGGTGGATATCAGTTTTCCCGGCTTCTTTGCTGGGCTGACCGAGACCATTCTGGACGCCAGCCGTTTTCTTGAGGCGCAATAGGGCGCTGCTGGGCGTGCCAGCGTTATGCTGAAATTATGCCTCCGGCGTAATCCGCCCCCGAAGTGCTGCAGGAGCGGAAAGTTCCCCGGCGCGGGATCAAGGCCGCAGGCCGCCGCGCCAGCGTCATGCTGAAAGCATGCCTCCGGCATGACCCGCCCCCATGGGGCGGCGCTTTGGCTGGTGATGTGCGCGTCGGTGATGTGCGCGGATTTGGCCGGGATAAACTGGCAAACGCCACGTTGAGAGCGCCACCCCGCGGGACGGCGCTGGCGCGGCTTTCCGATTGAAGTCAGCCAAAAGTTGAATAAGGTCGACCAGTGTTGGCGTGGGAGCTATCCGAGGTCGGAAAGCGGGAAATTTTCAATAGACGAGTTGTCTCTATTGAATCATAGATACGACCATTGCCACCTCTCCCCGACTCTGCTAAGCCGCACCAATCCTGCAGACCCCGGATTCGTTCCGGGGTTGTTACGTTTGTCAGGATGCATCAACTTTGGGACCTTCGGGGCCCTATATCTCAGGCAACCCTAGTAGGGCGTCTCCAAAGGAGACAACCGGGCGGGGGGCTTACACATAGCGGGTCCAAAGACAAAAACCTAAGGGCCTGCACGCTAAACGGAAGACAGAAAGCATGGCACTTAAGTCGTATAAGCCGACGACGCCGGGCCAGCGTGGGCTGGTTCTGATCGACCGTTCGGAGCTTTGGAAAGGGCGTCCGGTCAAATCTCTCACTGAGGGTCTGACCAAATCGGGCGGCCGGAACAACACCGGACGGATTACTTCACGCCGCCGCGGCGGCGGCGCAAAGCGTCTCTACCGGATCGTTGACTTCAAACGGAACAAATTTGATGTCGCGGCCACCGTTGAACGGATCGAATACGACCCGAACCGGACCGCATTCATCGCGCTGATCAAATACGAAGACGGCGAGCAGGCCTATATCCTGGCACCGCAGCGTCTGGCAGTCGGCGACAAGGTCATCGCTGCGGCGAAGGCTGACATCAAGCCGGGCAACGCAATGCCGTTCTCGGGCATGCCGATCGGTACCATCGTTCACAACATCGAAATGAAGCCCGGCAAAGGCGGCCAGATCGCCCGCGCAGCCGGTACTTACGCTCAGTTCGTTGGCCGTGACGGCGGTTACGCCCAGATCCGCCTGTCCTCGGGCGAGCTGCGTCTGGTGCGTCAGGAATGCATGGCCACCATCGGTGCCGTGTCGAACCCCGACAATTCGAACCAGAACTTCGGTAAAGCCGGCCGTATGCGCCACAAGGGCAAGCGTCCTTCGGTGCGTGGTGTGGTTATGAACCCGATCGACCACCCGCACGGCGGTGGTGAAGGCCGGACCTCCGGTGGCCGCCACCCGGTGACCCCCTGGGGTAAACCGACCAAGGGCAAACGGACCCGCAACAAAAACAAGGCGTCGCAGAAGCTTATCGTCCGCTCGCGCCACGCCAAGAAGAAAGGCCGCTAATCCATGGCACGTTCCGTATGGAAAGGCCCCTTCGTTGATGCTTATGTCCTGAAAAAGGCCGAAGCAGCGCGTGAGTCGGGCCGCAATGAAGTGATCAAGATCTGGTCGCGCCGTTCCACCATCCTGCCGCAGTTTGTCGGTCTGACCTTTGGTGTCTACAACGGCAAAAAGCACATCCCAGTCAACGTCTCGGAAGACATGATCGGTCAGAAGTTCGGTGAATACTCGCCGACCCGCACCTATTATGGCCATGCCGCTGACAAAAAAGCGAAGCGGAAGTAAGTCATGGGTAAGGAAAAGAATCCCCGCCGCGTGGCAGACAACGAAGCAATGGCAAAACTGCGCATGCTCCGTACCTCGCCGCAGAAACTGAACCTGGTGGCTCAGATGATCCGTGGCAAGAAAGTCGAGAAGGCGCTGACCGACCTGACATTCTCCAACAAGCGGATTGCTCAGGACGTGAAGAAATGCCTTCAGTCCGCCATCGCAAACGCGGAAAACAACCACAACCTGGACGTCGATGAACTGGTCGTCGCCGAGGCGTGGGTCGGCAAAAACCTGACCATGAAGCGCGGCCGCCCGCGTGCCCGTGGCCGGTTCGGCAAAATCCTGAAGCCGTTTGCGGAGATCACCATCAAGGTGCGTCAAGTTGAGGAGCAAGCCTAATGGGTCATAAAGTCAATCCGATCGGCATGCGCCTGCAGGTGAACCGCACCTGGGACAGCCGCTGGTATGCCGACACCAAAGACTACGGTGATCTGCTGCTCGAGGACCTGAAAATCCGCGAGTTCATCAAGACCGAGTGCAAGCAGGCGGGCATCGCCCGTGTGATCATCGAACGCCCCCACAAGAAGTGCCGTGTGACCATTCACACCGCGCGTCCGGGCGTGATCATCGGTAAAAAAGGCGCGGACATCGAAGTGCTTCGCAAGAAGCTGGCTTCGATGACCGACAGCGAGCTGCACCTGAACATCGTTGAAGTCCGCAAGCCGGAACTCGACGCTGCTCTGGTCGGCGAGTCCATCGCTCAGCAGCTGGAACGCCGTGTGTCCTTCCGCCGCGCGATGAAACGTGCCGTGCAGAACGCCATGCGCATGGGTGCCCTGGGTATCCGGGTGAACGTCGCCGGCCGTCTGGGCGGTGCTGAAATCGCCCGTACCGAATGGTACCGCGAGGGCCGCGTGCCGCTGCACACCCTGCGTGCCGACATCGATTACGCACCCACCGAAGCGGTGACCCCTTATGGGATCATCGGGATCAAGGTCTGGATCTTCAAAGGCGAGATCATGGAGCACGATCCTTCGGCACGTGACCGTAAAGCACAAGAAATCCAGGACGGCCCAGCACCTCGCGGTGCCGGTGGCGGCCGTCGCTAAGGAGGATTTGAGATGCTTCAGCCAAAGCGCACTAAATTCCGCAAAATGCACAAAGGCCGGATCCACGGCCTGGCAAAAGGCGGTTCCGACCTGAACTTCGGCACCTATGGCCTGAAGGCAACCACTCCTGAGCGTGTGACTGCACGCCAGATTGAGGCTGCCCGCCGCGCCATGACCCGGCACATGAAACGCCAGGGCCGTGTCTGGATCCGTATCTTCCCGGACACTCCGGTGACCTCGAAGCCGACCGAAGTCCGTATGGGTAAAGGTAAAGGTTCCGTGGATTACTGGGCCGCCAAGGTTAAGCCTGGCCGCGTGATGTTCGAGATCGACGGCGTCACCGACGAAGTCGCCCGCGAGGCCCTGCGCCTGGCAGCGATGAAACTGCCGGTCAAGACCCGCGTCGTGGTTCGCGAAGACTGGTAAACGGCGGCCTTGCCGCCGCCTGCGCAACAGTTGCTTTTGTTTGCAAAAGCGATGAGAGCGCAGCCGGTTTTTGAAAAAATCAAAGACCCCCGCTGAGTGATCGGCGGGGGTTTTTCGTTGTGCCCGTCCGTTGGGGCGCTGCCCCCGCCGCCCTTGGCGGCTCCCCCGGGGTATTTGCAACCAGAAAGAAGCTGCAGGAAGCATCTCGCCAAGGCAGGAGTGCTGCGCTAAGACGTCGCTATGGCCCAGATTGAATCGCTTTTTGCGACCCGCCTCTACCGCGCGCAATTGTCCGAACACGGACCATCGATTGATGCGCAGGAAATGGAAAACTCCTGTCTTGTCATCGCCGGTGATGACGATGCCGGGCAGGACTGGTGCGAGGAGAACGGCTATCCCGGCTATACCTCTTACGCCTCGCTCACCGATCTGCCCTGGCGGTTTCCCATCTTTGCCGATCTGGTGAAATCGCTGGATCTGCATGTGGCGGCATTTGCCAAGGATCTGGAGCTGGATCTGGACGGGCGCGCACTGATGCTGGAGGATCTGTGGATCAACATTCTGCCTGAGGGCGGCACCCATGCAAGCCACATCCATCCGCATTCAGTGGTTTCCGGCACCACCTATGTGTCGATGCCCGAGGGTGCCTCGGCGTTGAAGCTGGAGGACCCGCGCCATGCGATGATGATGGCGCATCCGCCGCGGGTGAAGGACTGCCGTCAGGAGCTGCGGACCTTTGTCTATCAGTCGCCCGCAGTGGGTGATGTGCTGTTGTGGGAAAGCTTTATCCGCCACGAAGTGCCGCTGAATATGGCCGAGGAAGAACGGATCTCGGTCAGTTTTAATTACAAGTGGGAGTAAGCAGGCTTCGCTGTGGCGTTCCGGGGAGGGTTTCGTCTGCGAACGGGCAGAGCGCTGACCTGGACCGGCGCAATTGCGTAACGCGGGAAACTTGCTAAGCCTGTTGAGAGCATCTCATTGAAAGGCTTTGCCATGGCGACCCGTCCTGACTTTGAAATCGGCGGCTTCGACATTCCGCCCGGCACCCGCCGCACGGTGGACCTGCCAGTGAGCGTGCTGTCGGATCATACACCGGTCACCATGTCCGCACATGTGATCCACGGGGCGAAGGACGGGCCAACCCTGTTTGTCTCGGCGGCCATTCATGGCGATGAGGTGATCGGGGTGGAAATTGCCCGCCGCCTGCTGCGCAGCCGCAAGTTTTCGCGCTTGAAGGGCACGCTGATCGTGGTGCCGATCGTCAACACCTTCGGGTTTTTGAACCACTCCCGTTATCTGCCGGACCGGCGCGACCTGAACCGCTGTTTCCCAGGCAGCGGCGGCGGTTCGCTGGCCAGCCGCCTGGCGCATCTGTTCATGACCGAAGTGGTGGATCGCTGCGATCTGGGTATCGACCTGCATTCTGCCGCCATCCACCGCACCAATATGCCGCAGATCCGGGTGTCGCCGAAGGCGCAGGAGACCCTGGCCTATGCCGATGCCTTTGGCGCGCCGGTGGTGATCCGCTCCGGGCTGCGCGACGGTTCCCTGCGCAAGGAGGCGCAGGCGCGCGGGGTCGATGTCCTGCTGTATGAGGCCGGCGAGGGCCTTAGGTTCGACGAGCAGTCCGCGCGGGTGGGGGTTGCCGGCATCCTGCGGGTGATGCACGCGCTGGACATGATCCCCGGGGATGGCGTGCCGCTGGCCGAGGTGGTGCCGGTCCGGGCGGGCAGCAGCAGCTGGGAGCGCGCGCCCGCCGGCGGGTTGCTGCGGACCTACAAGACCACCGGTGAAATGGTCGAGGAGGGCGATGTGCTGGGGGTTGTTTCCGATCCCTTTGGCGAACACGAAGAAGAGCTGCAGGCAGGCCAGGCGGGCCTGATCATCGGCCGTGCCAATATGCCGATCGTGAATGAGGGCGACGCCCTGTTCCACATTGCCAGGGTGGCGACGCCGGTGGAGGCCGAAAGCCGCATCGAGAGCCTGCATGCGCAGCTGGAGGACGCGGCGATGTTCGACGAGGATGAGATCATCTGAACCGCCGCCGCCGCTGGGCGGACGGGCTTGCGGCGCATCTCCGATCTTTCCCTTGCCCCTGCACCCTGTCTCCTCTATAGGGACCCATCGCCTGTCCCTTATCCGCCTTGGATTTGGGCCGGGTGATTCTTTTTTGCCGCGTCTTTGGCGCGGTTGACATAACCCACCAGGTCAAAGGTTACCCATCGGGGCCTTCTGGTGCTTTGGATAAGGAACAAAGGCGATGAACGCCAATGATCTGCGCGACAAAACCGTGGATGAACTCCGCGATGCCCTCGCATCCCTGAAAAAAGAGAGCTTCAACCTGCGCTTTCAGCAGGCGACCGGTCAGCTGGAAAACACTGCAGGCATCAAAGCGGCCCGCCGCAACGCTGCCAAAGTGAAGACCATCCTGAACGAAAAAGCTGCTGCAGCAGCTGAATAAGGAGCGACACGATGCCCAAACGTATTCTCACTGGCACCGTGACCAGCGATGCCAACGCCCAGACCGTAACTGTCTCGGTTGAACGCCGCTTCACGCATCCGGTTCTGAAGAAAACCATCCGTAAGTCCAAGAAGTACCGGGCTCACGATGAAAAGAACGCTTTCAAGGTCGGCGACTCTGTACGCATCATCGAATGCGCGCCGAAATCGAAAACGAAACGCTGGGAAGTTCTGGAAGCCTAAGAGTCTCATCCGAGACTCCTGGCGACTGGGCTGAAAAGCAAAGTCGAAACCCTGGGGGATCACGCCACGCATCGGCGCCCCATAGGTCGGGAGAAACCACATGATCCAGATGCAAACAAATCTGGATGTTGCTGACAACTCCGGCGCCCGCCGAGTTCAGTGCATCAAGGTTCTGGGTGGCTCCAAGCGTAAATACGCATCCGTAGGCGACATCATTGTCGTTTCGGTCAAGGAAGCCATCCCGCGCGGCCGCGTGAAAAAAGGCGACGTCCGCAAGGCCGTTGTCGTACGCACCGCCAAAGAAGTCCGCCGCGAAGACGGCACTGCAATCCGGTTCGACCGGAACGCAGCCGTTATCCTGAACACCAACAATGAGCCGGTCGGTACCCGGATCTTTGGCCCGGTTGTTCGTGAACTGCGCGCGAAAAACTTCATGAAGATCATCTCGCTTGCTCCGGAGGTGCTGTAATCATGGCTGCTAAACTCCGCAAAGGCGACAAGGTCGTCGTGCTGTCCGGCAAAGACAAAGGCAAAGAAGGCGCTATCGCCTCCGTTGACCCGAAAGCCGGCAAAGCCATCGTCGACGGCGTGAACATGGCCATCCGCCATACCCGCCAGTCGCAAAACGAACAGGGCGGCCGTCTGCCCAAAGCACTGCCGATCGACCTGTCGAACCTGGCGCTGCTGGACAGCAACGGCAAGGCAACCCGTGTCGGCTTCCGTGAGGAAGACGGCAAGAAGGTGCGCTTCGCCAAGACCACCGGGGAGACTGTCTGATGCTTGACGCTGCAACCTACACCCCGCGCCTGAAGACTCTGTACAAGGACACCATCCGTGGCGCCCTGAAAGAAGAGTTCGGCTACAAGAACGACATGATGCTCCCCAAGCTGGAGAAAATCGTTCTGAACATCGGCTGCGGCCGCGCTGCTGTCAAAGACAGCAAGAAAGCCAAATCCGCTCAGGCCGATCTGACCCTCATCGCGGGCCAGAAAGCTCTGACCACCGTGGCAAAGAACTCCATCGCCGGCTTCCGCGTTCGCGAAGGCATGCCGATGGGCGCCAAGGTGACCCTGCGCGGTGACCGGATGTACGAATTCCTCGACCGTCTGATCACCATTGCGATGCCCCGTATCCGCGACTTCCGCGGTGTTTCGGGCACCTCTTTCGACGGCCGTGGCAACTATGCCATGGGCTTGAAAGAGCATCTCGTGTTCCCGGAAATCGATTTTGATAAGATCGATGAAAACTGGGGCATGGACATCGTGATCGCCACCACCGCGAACACCGACGCGGAAGCAAAGGCGCTGTTGAAAGCTTTCAACATGCCCTTCAACAGCTAAGCGGGGGAAGGATAGAGACCATGGCTAAGAAAAGCATGATCGAACGCGAGAAGAAGCGCGAGCGCCTGGTGGCAAAATACGCCGCAAAGCGCGCCGAGCTGAAAGAAATCGCGACTGACGAAAGCCGCCCGATGGAAGAGCGTTTCACAGCGCGTCTGAAACTGGCGAAACTGCCGCGCAACTCGTCGGCAACCCGTCTTCACAACCGCTGCCAGCTCACCGGCCGTCCCCACGCTTACTACCGTAAGCTGAAGGTCAGCCGTATTGCGCTGCGCGAGCTGGGTTCTGCTGGTCAGATCCCCGGCATGGTGAAATCGAGCTGGTAAGGGAGAGACAGATATGAACGATCCTATCGGCGATATGCTCACCCGTATCCGTAACTCTCAGATGCGCGGCAAATCCACCGTCCTGACCCCGGCTTCCAAGCTGCGGGCCTGGGTGCTGGACGTGCTGGCAGACGAGGGCTACATCCGCGGTTATGAGAAGATGACTGGTGCCAATGGCCACCCGGCCATCGAAATCAGCCTGAAGTACTTCGACGGCGAACCTGTCATTCGCGAGCTTAAGCGGGTCTCCAAGCCCGGCCGCCGCGTTTACATGGGCGTCAATGACATCCCGTCGGTCCGTCAGGGCCTGGGCGTGTCGATTGTCTCCACCCCCCAGGGTGTGATGTCGGACGCAAGCGCACGCGCAGCCAACGTTGGCGGCGAAGTGCTCTGCACCGTCTTCTAAGGAGGCTCGCAGATGTCCCGTATTGGTAAAAAACCGGTCGAACTGCCCAGCGGCGTGTCCGCTGCCGTGTCCGGCCAGACCATCGAAGTGAAAGGCCCGAAAGGCGCCCGTACCTTCACTGCCACCGACGATGTCACCCTGTCGGTCAACGACAATGTTGTCACCATCGAGCCGCGCGGCAAGTCCAAGCGTGCCCGTCAGCAGTGGGGCATGTCCCGCACTCAGGTGGCCAACCTTGTGACCGGCGTGACCCAGGGCTTCAAGAAAGAGCTTGAGATCCAGGGTGTGGGTTACCGGGCTCAGATGCAGGGCAACACCCTGAAGCTGAACCTGGGCTACAGCCACGATGTCGACTTCACTGCACCTGATGGCGTCACCATCACCGCACCGAAGCAGACCGAAATCGTTGTGGAAGGTATCGACCAGCAGCAGGTGGGCGAAGTCGCGGCGAAAATCCGCGAATGGCGCCGTCCCGAGCCCTACAAAGGCAAAGGCATCCGCTACAAGGGCGAATTCATCTTCCGCAAGGAAGGCAAGAAGAAGTAAGGACCAGCAAAATGGCAAACAGCAAACGTACCCTGTTTCTGAAGCGCCGGCTGCGCGTCCGGAACAAGCTTCGCAAAGTGAACGCAGGCCGTCCGCGTCTTTCTGTGCACCGTTCGAACAAGAACATCTCTGTTCAATTGATCGACGACCTGCGCGGCGTGACCGTGGCCTCCGCGTCCACCCTGGAAAAAGATCTCGGCGTTGTTGGCAAAAACAACGTCGAAGCAGCGACCAAAGTTGGTGCTCTGATCGCCGAACGCGCAAAAGCGGCCGGTGTCAGCGAAGCCTACTTCGATCGCGGCGGCTTCCTGTTTCACGGCAAGGTGAAGGCTCTGGCCGACGCTGCGCGTGAAGGCGGCCTGAAGATCTAATCTATTGCGGGCGGTCTTTCGGGACCGCCCCGATGATCCGGGACCCCGGGCTTTGTCCGGGTGTCACCAGGATTGGAACAACAGGCGCCCGTGCTTTGTGCAGTGCGCCTCTCTTAAAAGGAATGCCTGATGGCAGAACGTGATAACCGCCGTGGCAACCGCCGCGACCGTGACGAGACACCGGAATTCGCAGATCGCCTGGTCGCGATCAACCGCGTCTCCAAAACCGTAAAAGGCGGTAAGCGCTTTGGTTTTGCAGCCCTGGTTGTTGTTGGCGACCAAAAAGGCCGCGTCGGCTTTGGCAAGGGTAAAGCGAAAGAAGTGCCCGAAGCGATCCGCAAGGCGACCGAGCAGGCCAAGCGCCAGATGGTCCGCGTGCCGCTGAAAGAGGGCCGCACCCTGCACCACGACATGGCCGGCCGTCACGGCGCAGGCAAAGTTGTGATGCGTACCGCGCCTGAAGGTACCGGTATCATCGCAGGTGGTCCGATGCGTGCTGTCTTCGAAATGCTTGGCGTCAAAGACGTTGTTTCGAAGTCGATCGGTTCGCAGAACCCCTACAACATGATCCGCGCCACCCTGAACGGCCTGTCCAAAGAGCAGAGCCCGCGTTCGGTGGCTCAGCGCCGCGGCAAAAAGGTCGCTGACATCCTGCCCAAGCGGGACGAAGCACCGGCAGCTGCCGAAGCTGAAGCGTAAGGAGTAGAGAGACATGGCAAAAACCATCGTGATCAAGCAGATCGGCTCGCCGATCCGCCGTCCTGCCAAACAGCGCGCTACGCTGATTGGCCTGGGCCTGAACAAGATGCACAAAACCCGTGAGCTGGAGGATACTCCTTCGGTCCGCGGCATGGTCAACTCGATCTCGCATATGGTTCAGATCATCGAAGAGCGCGGCTAAGCCTCTTTTCGATCCCTGACTAAGAAACGCCTCCGGGAAACCGGGGGCGTTTTTCGTTTTGGGACAGCCAGGGCCGGGGCAGGGCGTTAACCTGCGGGAAAGCCCCTTGCACCGCGTGCATAGCGGCTTGCCGGTTGTGTCAGTTGTTGGAATCGCAGCGGCTCCCTATCTCGGGGTCACAGCAAATGACCAAACACAGACCACCGGGAATATGCCCGGTATCAGAGATAAGGATTGTTACGATGGCACATGTTATCAGCACCGCACACAGCACCCACAGCCTCACCGCCCGCATCCGTTCCGCCGTGGAAGGCCTGGCCGATTCCTGGGTGAAAGCCCGTGAATTCCAGCGCACCTACAATGAACTGGACGCGCTGAGCGATCATGAGCTTTCGGACATCGGCGTGCGTCGCGACGATATCGCCGACCTGGCCCGTCAGCACGTCTACGGCTAAGAATTTCCTCCTTCCCGGACGCTACTCTCCTCCTCCTCCTTTGTGTCCGGGCCAAAGCGCTCCTGCCCCCGCCGGGCGGGGGCGTTTTCTTTTGCGCGCCTTTGAAGGAAACTCACGCAATCGTGCTATGCGGGTGCTGCATAGCCGCCAGACCAAAGCATCCGTTGATCCCGGTCCGTGCCGTCCTTATGTGCCGTTCACTTCAGACGAACAGATCAAGCAACGCGCCGGAGGCCCGCTCCGGCAGCGCAGCGAAGGAACAAGAACAATGGCATATTCAACTCTCTCCGCACCCTCCGCCGGGATTTCAGCCCGTTTCGCAGGCTTTGCCGCCGGGCTGATCCAGAACTGGAAGCTGCGCCGCGACTACAAGGCGACCGTCAACGCCCTGCGCGCGATGTCTGCCCGCGATCTGGCCGACATCGGCCTGACCCGCTGCGCCATCCCCGGCGTCGCGCGTGAACACGTTTACGGCAAGTAACCTCATCGGCCGGCTGACGGATCCTCCTCCCTCTCCGAAAGCCCGGCCCGAAAGCGCCCCTGCCATCCCGGCGGGGGCGTTTTTGTTTGCAGAGGTGTTGCGCAACCGCCGTTTGCACTGCCCATGGGGATTTAACCCGGATGCGCCATGCTGTTCCCCGGTCATGATCACCCGCCGGGCCTGACACCCCCGGCACCTGGAACTGGGCTCCGGCATGGCACCCGGAGCGCGCGATACGCGTATTCGGATGGGGGCACCCCCATCCCATCTCCACCCCGGCGGCGCCGCCATCCCTTAACGGACGGGCCTAGACGGACCGGACAGCACCAGAGGCAGCAAGAGCAGCAACCGGCAGGGCAGGGGTCTTGGCGGCGTGATCCGACTGCGCCCCATGTTTGGCAAGGCTGCGGGGCTTGATCCCGTCCCGCATCGGGTCTATAGGCACCCGGTGGCGTTCTGCGCCATGGAATCACCAATCAAGAAACGCCGCGGTTGGCCCATCACGCTTCGGGGGCCACATCCGGCAAGGAGAAGCGACATGAAACTTCACGAACTCAGCGACAATCCTGGCGCAACCAAAAAACGCATGCGCGTTGCCCGTGGCCCCGGCTCCGGCAAGGGCAAAATGGGCGGCCGTGGTATCAAAGGCCAGAAATCCCGTTCGGGTGTGTCGATCAACGGTTACGAAGGCGGTCAGATGCCCTTGTACCAGCGTCTGCCCAAGCGCGGCTTCAACAAGCCGAACCGCAAGGCATACGCCGTTGTGAATCTGGGTCTGATCCAGAAATTCATCGACCTGGGCAAGCTGGACGCCGCGGACATCACCGAAGATTCGATGATCGCATCGGGTCTGGTACGCCGCAAGCTGGACGGCGTCCGCGTCCTGGCCAAAGGTGAAATCACCGCCAAAGCCACCATCACTGTGACCGGTGCATCGGCAGCTGCCGTTGACGCTGTTGCAAAAGCTGGCGGCGCTCTGACTGTGGCAACTGCAGCCGCCGCAGAGTAACGGCTTGTGAGCGGCGCCAATGCCGCTTACATAGTCTTCGAGTTTTCCTAGAACGCCGCCCGAGCCGGAAAACGGTTCCGGGCGGCGTTTCGCTAAAGAAGAGACCTTTTCATGGTATCAGCAGCAGAACAAATGGCGGCGAACACCAGCTGGGCTGCCCTGGGCAAGGCCACGGATCTGCGCAACCGGATCCTGTTCACGATCGGCCTTTTGATTGTCTATCGCCTGGGCACGTTCATTCCGGTTCCGGGCATTGATTCAGGCGCCCTGCGCCAGTTCATGGAGCAGGCAGGCCAGGGCATCGGCGGCATGGTGTCGATGTTCACCGGCGGCGCGCTTGGCCGGATGGGGATTTTTGCCCTCGGCATCATGCCCTATATCTCCGCCTCCATTATCGTTCAGCTTCTGACTTCGATGGTGCCCTCGCTTGAGCAGCTCAAGAAAGAGGGCGAACAGGGCCGCAAGAAGATCAACCAGTACACCCGCTACGGCACCGTGGCGCTGGCGACCGCGCAGGCCTATGGGCTGGCGGTGTCGCTGGAATCAGGTGACCTGGCAACCGATCCGGGCATGTATTTCCGTATGGCCTGCATGATCACCCTGGTGGGCGGCACCATGTTTCTGATGTGGCTGGGCGAGCAGATCACCCAGCGCGGCATCGGCAACGGTATCTCGCTGATCATCTTTGTCGGCATCATCGCCGAGGTTCCGGCAGCGATTGCCCAGTTCTTTGCCTCCGGCCGTTCCGGTGCGATCAGCCCCGCCGTGATCATCGGTGTGATCCTGATGGTGATCGGCGTGATCATGTTTGTCGTGTTCATGGAGCGCGCCTTGCGCAAGATCCACATCCAGTACCCGCGCCGCCAGGTCGGCATGAAGGTCTATGACGGCGGATCGTCGCACCTGCCGGTCAAGGTGAACCCGGCGGGCGTGATCCCGGCGATCTTCGCCTCCTCGCTCTTGCTGCTGCCGACCACCATCTCGGCGTTCTCCTCAGGTGCTGCAACCGGTCCGGTGATGTCCTGGCTCTTGGCCAACTTCGGGCCCGGCCAGCCGCTGTATCTGTTGTTCTTCGTCGCGATGATCGTGTTCTTTGCCTATTTCTACACCTTCAACGTCTCCTTCAAACCGGATGACGTGGCGAACAACCTGAAGAACCAGAACGGCTTTGTTCCCGGCATCCGTCCCGGCAAGAAAACCGCAGAATACATCGAGTACGTGGTCAACCGCATCCTGGTTCTCGGCTCCGGCTACCTGGCGCTGGTCTGCCTGCTGCCCGAGGTCCTCCGCGGCCAATTCGCCATCCCCGTCTATTTTGGCGGCACCTCCGTTCTTATTGTGGTATCCGTCACTATGGACACCATCCAACAGGTGCAAAGCCACCTCCTCGCGCATCAGTATGAGGGGCTTATTGAGAAAAGCCAGCTGCGCGGGCGCAACAAAAAACGGACAAAACGGGGACCCTCTCGCCGATGAGCAACATTATCCTTCTTGGCCCGCCGGGGGCGGGCAAAGGTACGCAAGCGCGCTACCTGGTTGAATCCCGCGGCATGGTGCAACTCAGCACCGGTGATATGCTGCGCGAGGCCCAGACCTCCGGAACCGAAATGGGCAAGAAGGTTGCTGCCATCATGGCCGAAGGCAAGCTGGTCACCGACCAGATCGTCATTGGCCTGATCCGCGAGAAACTGCGCGAGGGCGCCGAGGGCGGTTTTATCTTCGACGGCTTCCCGCGCACCCTGGCTCAGGCCGATGCGCTTGCCAAGCTGCTGGACGAGATGGGTCTGAAGCTTGATGCGGTGATCGAGATGCAGGTCGATGATGACGCGCTGGTCACCCGCATCACCGGCCGCTCCACCTGCGGCGGCTGCGGCGAGGTCTACCATGACCAGACCAAGCCCTGGCCGGCGGACGGCAAATGCGCCAACTGCGGCAGCGATGATGTGAAACGCCGTGCGGACGACAATGAGGACAGCCTCAGGACCCGTCTGATGGAGTATTACAAAAAGACCTCGCCCCTTATTGGCTACTACTATGCCAAGGGCAATCTGCAGCGTCTGGACGGCCTTGCCTCGATCCAGGAAGTGCGCAAGACGATGGCCTGGATTATGGGCGAATAACGCACATTGCAGGCAGCAGGGCAGCCGCTCTGCCAGCTGCCTGAACAGCCAAGCCCTGCCGGTCCGGCGGGGCTTTTTCTTTAGGGCTTGACGGCCCATTTCCCAGCCCCTAGTTACCCACATCCCTTCTGGGAATGATTCCCGGCGGGCAGATTCGTTTGCCTGCTTTATCACCTCGAAATGCTGGACCCTCTGGCCACACTGCCACGGTCAAGTGTTGTGAAAAAAGGTTCCGGCGCTACGGAACCGCAACGAAAAGGAAAGTGACACGTGGCACGTATTGCCGGCGTTAACATCCCGACTGCAAAGCGGGTTCCCATCGCCCTCACCTACATCACCGGTATCGGTAATACCTCGGCGAAAGCTATCTGCGAAGCCGTTGGCATCGACGCGACCCGCCGTGTGAACGAACTCAGCGACGCAGAAGTCCTGGCCGTGCGCGAGCACATCGACGCCAACTTCACCGTCGAAGGCGACCTGCGCCGTGAAACTCAGATGAACATCAAACGTCTGATGGATCTTGGCTGCTACCGTGGCCTGCGCCACCGCCGCAACCTGCCGGTCCGCGGTCAGCGTACCCACACCAACGCTCGCACCCGCAAAGGCCCCGCAAAGGCCATCGCTGGTAAGAAGAAGTAAGGGAGGGTTTGACCAATGGCACGTGATAAGACACGCGTTAAGAAGAAAGAGCGCAAGAACATCGCAACCGGTGTTGCGCATGTGAACTCGTCGTTCAACAACACCAAAATCCTGATCTCCGACGTGCAGGGCAACGCGATCTCCTGGTCGTCGGCCGGCACCATGGGCTTCAAAGGCTCGCGGAAATCCACGCCTTACGCGGCCCAGATGGCTGCCGAGGATGCGGGCAAGAAAGCCCAGGATCACGGTGTTAAGACGCTGGAAGTCGAAGTTCAAGGCCCCGGCTCTGGCCGTGAATCGGCTCTGCGCGCACTGGCTGCCGTCGGTTTCAACATCACTTCGATCCGTGATGTGACCCCGATCGCGCACAACGGCTGCCGCCCGCCGAAGCGCCGTCGCGTCTAATTCGAATTTTTGCTGGGGCCCCGCTTGATTCGCAGGGCCCCAGTGCGTCATTTAAACCTCGGGCGTCCTTGGCCTTTCGGACATGGGGCAAGGACAGGAATGGAGGGAACGCATGATCCATAAGAACTGGGCAGAGCTGATCAAGCCGGCACAGCTGGAAGTGAAGCCGGGTAACGATCCTGCACGCCAGGCAACTGTCGTCGCAGAGCCGCTGGAACGCGGTTTCGGCCTGACCCTGGGCAACGCGCTGCGCCGCGTTCTGATGAGCTCGCTGCAAGGCGCGGCCATCACCAGCGTGCAGATCGACAACGTGCTGCACGAGTTTTCGTCTGTTGCCGGTGTGCGCGAAGACGTCACCGACATCATCCTGAACCTCAAGGGCGTATCCCTGCGCATGGAAGTCGAAGGCCCCAAGCGCCTGTCGATCAATGCCAAGGGCCCGGCTGTTGTCACTGCTGGTGACATTGCCGAAACCGCCGGCATCGAGGTTCTGAACCGCGATCACGTCATCTGCCACCTCGACGACGGCGCCGACCTGTTCATGGAACTGACCGTGAACACCGGCAAAGGCTATGTCTCGGCTGAGAAGAACAAGCCGGAAGACGCACCGATCGGCCTGATCCCGATCGACGCGATCTATTCGCCGGTCAAGAAGGTCTCCTATGACGTTCAGCCGACCCGTGAGGGCCAGGTTCTGGACTATGACAAGCTGACCATGAAGGTGGAAACCGACGGCTCCATCACGCCGGATGACGCCGTGGCCTATGCCGCCCGCATTCTGCAGGACCAGCTGTCGATCTTCGTCAACTTCGACGAGCCGGAATCGGCAAACCGTCAGGACGAGGACGATGGTCTCGAGTTCAACCCGCTTCTGCTCAAGAAAGTGGACGAGCTGGAACTGTCCGTGCGCTCGGCAAACTGCCTGAAGAACGACAACATCGTCTATATCGGCGATCTCATCCAGAAGACCGAAGCAGAAATGCTGCGCACGCCGAACTTCGGCCGCAAGTCGCTGAACGAGATCAAAGAAGTGCTGTCGGGCATGGGGCTGCACCTTGGCATGGACGTCGAGGACTGGCCGCCGGATAACATCGAAGATCTGGCCAAGAAATTCGAAGACAGCTTCTAAAGCGCGTCTTTGAGGGGAGGGCACTGGCCCTCCCCAAACCATTCCCGGGTTTGGCCGGGGAAGATACGGGCTTCTGCCCCAAGGTGAGCAGCCGACACGCATCAGCTGCCTGACAAAGCAAAAACGCAAGATAAGGAATTTAGAAATGCGTCACGCACGTGGTTACCGCCGCCTGAACCGTACTCATGAGCACCGCAAAGCCCTGTTTTCGAACATGTGCGGCTCGCTGATCGAGCACGAGCAGATCAAGACAACCCTGCCCAAAGCAAAAGAACTGCGCCCGATCATCGAAAAGATGATCACCCTGGCAAAGCGCGGCGATCTGCACGCCCGCCGTCAGGCCGCGTCCAAGCTGAAGCAGGACAAGGACGTTGCAAAACTGTTCGAGGTTCTGGGCCCGCGCTACAAGGACCGTCAGGGCGGCTATGTCCGTATCCTGAAAGCCGGCTTCCGTTACGGCGACATGGCTCCGATGGCGATCATCGAGTTTGTCGACCGCGACACTGCCGCTAAGGGTGCCGCCGACAAGGCCCGCCTGGAAGCAGCAGAAGCAGCTGCTGAAGCTGACGAATAAATTACGCTGAATTATCAGGTTCAGCTATCTGGCCCCCGCTCCGCCCGGAGCGGGGGTTTTTCGTTACCTGACGGCATCCGGACAATGTTTAGAATGCATTTTTTGTGCGAAAGGGAATCGTAATTTTCTTCTGATTTTACTGTCGCAAACAAGCAAGTTCCGGGACGGATGTGATGGCAGTAAAGAAGACACCCGCGGCCAGGCGGCTCTCACTGGCGAACCTCAGCACCAAAACAAAGATCGTTTCGGTGGCGGTGTTCCCGCTGCTGCTGGTTCTTGGGGTCGGGGTGCTGGCGGTGGTGAACCTGGGCCGCATGGACAAGACTGCGCAGGCTGTTGACCACACCCAGGAGATTTTGACCGAAGCGCAGGCGCTGGCCGAAGCCGCCTCAGGCATGGAGGCCGGGCTGCGGGGCTATCTGCTGGCCGGGCAGGATGAATATCTGGTGCCGTTTGAGAACGGCAGCGCCAAAGTTGCCGGCTCCCTGGATCGTTTGCGCAGCCTGGCCGCGGGCAATCCGGACTTGCTGGCTGACCTCGATACGGCGGAGCAGACTTTGGCCGGCTGGCAGGAGGATGTCGCGGCCGGCGCCATCGCGTTGCGCCGCGATATCGGCGACGCTCTGACCATGAACGACATGGCGGCAGAGGTGAAACAGTCCAAGGGCAGGGTCTACTTCGAGAACTTCCGTGCGGAGATGGCTAAGGTCATTGAGGAAGAGGAAGTCGAGCTGAACAACCGTCGCAACACCTTTTCTTCCCTGGTGAACGCCGGGATCGCCGATCCGGATTACCTGAACACCTCGCTGCAGGCGGTGGAGCAGACCCACAAGGTCATCAGCAGCGCCAAGGATCTGCTGTCGGCGGCGGTCGACATGGAAACCGGGATGCGCGGCTTTCTTCTGGCGGGCGACCGGGAATTTCTCGAACCGTATATGGAGGGCAACGGGCGCTTCAACGAGGTGCTGGCCGACCTCCACCTAGCGCTGGCCGACAATCTGATGCAGGCAAACCGCCTGGATAACGTGGCCAAAATCGTTGACGAATGGCGCAGCAGCGTCGTGGTTCCGATGCTGCAGCTGCGCCGGGTGATCGGCAGCGCGGCGACTATGGATGACATGGCTGATCTTGTCGCTCAGGGGCAGGGCAAGGCGTATTTCGACAGCTTCCGTGCCACCATGGAGACGATCGAGGCGAAAGGGGCCGAGGCAATGGCCGCCCGCCGCGCCGCCAATGAGGCGCTAGCCGCCCAGACCCGGATCATGATTCCGGGGGCAATTGCTGCGGCGATCCTGATCGGCGCGGTGATGGCGCTGATCACCGGCTCCGGCATCGCTTCGGGCCTGCGGCGCATTGTGGTGTCGATGCGGGGTCTGGCCGAGGGCAACAACGCGGTGGAGATCAAGGGCCAGACCCGTGGCGACGAGGTCGGCGATATGGCCCGCGCGCTGGATAAATTCCGCGCTGAACTGCTGCGGATGCAGGAGGCGGAAGCGCAGAAGGCGGAAAGCAAAGACGCCGAACTGGGCAATGTGGTCCAGCAGCTGAGCGAGCGTCTGGCGCGGCTGTCGCACGGCGATCTGACCATCCGCATCGCCGAGGAATTCCCTGAGGAATACGAACAGCTGCGCGCTGATTTCAACGGCTCCATCGACAATCTGAACGCCACGGTGCAGCAGGTGATCGAAGCCGCCACCAGCATCCGCAGCGGTTCTGCAGAGATCAGTCAGGCCTCCGACGATCTGTCCCACCGGACCGAAAGCCAGGCGGCAACGCTCGAAGAAACCGCTGCCGCGATTGATGAGCTGACGGCCTCGGTGAAATCCGCCGCCGAAGGTGCCCGCAATGTCGAGGCAACCGTGCGCGAAGCCCGCCAGGAGGCCGAAAGCAGCGGCGAGGTGGTGCAAAGCGCCGTGGCCGCCATGAGCGGGATCGAGGCCAGCTCGAAGAAGATTTCCCAGATCATCTCGGTGATTGACGACATCGCCTTCCAGACCAACCTTTTGGCGCTGAACGCCGGGGTCGAGGCCGCCCGCGCGGGCGAGGCCGGCCGCGGCTTTGCGGTGGTGGCGTCCGAGGTGCGGGCGCTGGCGCAGCGGTCTTCGGACGCGGCGATGGAGATCAAAACTCTGATCGGCGACAGTTCACGTCAGGTCGGGGAGGGGGTGGACCTGGTCGGCCGCGCCGGTGACGCACTGCAGTCGATTGTCGGCCAGGTCAGCCATATCTCGCAACTGGTCTCCGAGATCGCCGAAGGCGCCGAGGAGCAATCCACCGGCCTGCTTGAGATCAATACCGGCGTCACCCAGCTGGATCAGGTTACCCAGCAGAACGCGGCCATGGTCGAGGAAGCCACGGCAGCAGGCCATCTGCTGAACAGCGATGCGGGTAAGCTGTCGGATCTGGTCGCCCGCTTCCAGGTGGCCGGCGGCGGTGCCCTTGCAGCCGCATCCGCCCCGGTTTCCGCGGCGCCGGCTGCCATGGCGCCCTCAGCCCATGGCAGCGATGATTGGGACCTGGAGGCCAGCCCGGCCCCGCCCGCAGCAGCGCCGGCGGCAGACGGAAATGCAGCCCGCGACCTCTGGCAGGATTTCTGAGCCGCAGAGGAAACCGCCGCACAGGCCCTCCCCGGTGGAGGGCCTGTTGCCTTTTCAGGGTGGATTTTCCGGGGTGACAGCCCGGCGAATCTCCGCTAGCGTCCGGTTCATGACCCGTAGCTATGCCGCATTCTGGTATTTCTTTTATCCGCGCCACATGGCGGACGGAGGGGTCAGCGCATTCTGAGCTAAGATATCGGAACGCACCAGGATACCACCAACCGCCCGCAGCAGCCGGCGGTTTTTTCGTATCCGCCGCAGCGCCAAGGGCCCCCCGCCAAGGAAGCTGAAACATGACACCCCAGACCGAAAATCTCCGTATCACCGGCATGCAGGAGCTGATCTCGCCGGAAGACCTCGCATCCCAGCTACCCGGCACGGCGGCGGCCACAGATACCGTGCTGGCCAGCCGCACCGCCATCCAGGATGTGCTGCATGATCGCGATGACCGTGTTGTCGCTGTGGTCGGCCCCTGTTCGATTCACGACCCCAAGGCGGCGATGGAGTATGCCGAACGGCTGGCACCGCTGCGCGAACGGCTGGCGGGTGAGCTGGAGGTTGTGATGCGGGTCTATTTCGAGAAACCCCGCACCATCTCGGGCTGGAAAGGGCTGATCAACGATCCCGGCCTCGACGGCTCGTTCCGCATCAACGAAGGCCTGGGGCTGGCCCGCCGCCTGTGCCTGGACATCAACAGCCTGGGCCTGCCGGTCGGAACTGAGTTTCTGGACACGGCGGTGCCGCAATACATCTCGGATCTGGTGGCCTGGGCCGCCATCGGCGCCCGCACCACCGAAAGCCAGATCCACCGCGAGATGGCCTCAGGCCTCAGCTGCCCGGTGGGGTTCAAGAACGGCACCCGCGGCAATCTGCAGATCGCAGTGGACGCGGTGCGCTCGGCGGCGCATCCGCATCATTTCATGGCATTGGCCAAATCGGGCCGCGCGGCAATTGCGGCGACCAGCGGCAACCCGGACTGCCACTTGATCCTGCGCGGCGGCGGCGGCACCAATTATGACGCCGCCTCGGTCGGTGCGGCCTGCAGGCTGGCGGAAAAAGACGGCATCCGCGGCCATGTGATGATCGACGCCAGCCATGCCAACAGCGGCAAGGATCCCATGAAGCAGCCCGCCGTGCTGCGCGATGTAGCGGGCCAGATCGCAGGCGGCGACAGCCGCATTACCGGGGTGATGGTGGAAAGCCATCTGGTGGCGGGCCGTCAGGACCTGGGCAAAGGGGACCTCACTTACGGGCAGTCGGTTACCGACGGCTGCCTGGGCTGGGAGGATACAGTACAAGAGCTGGAGGCGCTGGCAGAAGCTGTCACCGCGCGGCGTGCTCATGCGGCGCGGGCTGCTGCACCGAGCTTGGCAGAGGCCTGATGCCGCAAAGGGACTGCGAGGATGCCGGCAAGGAAGAAGGCCTGATGCGCCTTGCCGGCAGTCTGCTTCTTTCTGGTCCCAAATACCTCGGGGTGAATTGGCCGCGAGGCCAAGAGGGGCAGCGCCCCTTTCACGGCAACTTGCTGGGCGGCGTCCCTTTGTCCTTATACGTCTCCCGCCTTGCAATCCGCGTGCGCGCTCCGCATATCCTTCGGGCAGTAACAAACGGAGCGCCCATGATCCGCCCAGCCCTGACCGCCCTTGCCATTATTCTTGCCTTGCCGGCTGTGGCAGAGACCCGTGTGCCGCAGAACCAGGCGGAGATAACCCTCGGCTTTGCGCCTTTGGTCAAGGAAGCCTCGCCTGCAGTGGTGAATATCTATGCCAAGGTGGTGCGCCAGGTGCAGCAGCGCCGCCGATCGCCTTTCATGAACGATCCGTTCTTCGATGATTTCTTCCGCGGCTTTGCCAAGCCGCAGCCGCGGGTGGAGAACTCGCTGGGTTCGGGCGTGATCCTGTCGGCGGATGGCATCGTTGTGTCCAACTACCATGTTGTCGGCAGCGCCACCGAAATCCGCGTGGTGACCTCTGACCGGCGTGAATACAATGCGCGGGTGATCCTGGGCGACAAGGCTAGCGACCTGGCAATCCTGCAGCTGGAAGAGGCCGCAGATCTGCCGCATCTGGACCTGCGCGACAGCGACCAGGTCGAGGTGGGCGAACTGGCGCTGGCCATCGGCAACCCCTTTGGGGTTGGGCAGACCGTCAGCAGCGGCATTATCTCGGGCCTCGCGCGCACCGGCATGGGGGCAGGCGATGGTTTCGGCTATTACATCCAGACCGACGCGCCGATCAATCCGGGCAATTCGGGCGGGGCGCTGATCGACGTGAACGGCGACCTCATCGGCATTAACACCCGCATCCTGTCCCGCTCCGGCGGTTCCAACGGCATCGGTTTTGCGATCCCTGCAAACCTGGTGACGGAGTTCGTCAATCAGGCCCGCAAAGGCGCGGAAGAGTTCCAGCGCCCTTGGGCCGGCATGGCCGGGCAGCCAGTGGATGCCGATCTGGCAGCCTCGCTGGAGATGGACGTGCCTGAGGGTATGGTGATTTCCGATCTGCATGTTGAGAGTCCTTTTGCCAAGGCGGGGTTCAAGGTGGGCGATGTGATCACCCATGTGGATGGCGAAGTGGTGAATTCACCTTCGGAAATGGTGTTCCGCATGTCTGTCGCCGGGCTGGACGGTATGTCCGCAATCACCCGGCTGCGCGGTGAGGCGCGGGAAGAGATTGCGGTGCCGATGATCGTGGCGCCTGATCAGCCGCCCGCAAATCCGGTGCAGCTGGATGAAGACACGGCATTGCCCGGCCTGACCGTGGCGCGGATCAATCCGCAGGTGATTGCGCGCCTCGGCCTGCCCCTGTCGGCCGAAGGCGTGGTGGTGACGGACCCCGGCCCCTATGCCGGACGCGGCGGGGTGCAACCCGGCGACGCACTCTTGGCGGTGAACGGCCAGCCTGTCGCCAGCACCGATGACGTTTATGCAATTCTGGCAAACAGCGGACGCTGGATTCAGCTGGATCTGAACCGGCGCGGCCAGCGTGTGACCCTGCGGTTCCGGACCTGATGGCGGATCTGTTCGGCAGCCCTGCGCCTGCAAGCGGCGATGCACAGCAGCCCAACCGGCCGCTGGCCGACCGGCTGCGGCCGCGGTCGCTGGCAGAGGTGATCGGCCAGCAACAGGTGCTGGGGCCGGAGGCGCCGCTGGGGGTGATGCTGGCGTCCGGCTCCTTGTCGTCACTGATTTTCTGGGGGCCGCCCGGCGTAGGCAAGACCACCATCGCACGGCTGCTGGCGCAGGAGACCGACCTGCATTTCATGCAGATCTCGGCGATCTTCACCGGGGTTCCGGAGCTGCGCAAAGTCTTTGAGGCCGCAAAGATCCGCCGTCAGAACGGCCAGGGAACGCTGCTGTTCGTGGATGAGATCCACCGCTTCAACAAGGCCCAGCAGGACGGCTTCCTGCCGCATATGGAGGATGGCACTATCCTCCTGGTGGGGGCGACAACCGAGAACCCCTCGTTTGAGCTGAACGCCGCTGTACTGTCTCGTTCGCAAGTGCTGGTGCTGGGGCGTTTGTCGTTGGCGGATCTGGAACACCTCACCCAGCGCGCTGAAAAAGAACTGGGCCGGGCGTTGCCGTTGTCAGGCGATGCCCGTGATGCGCTGCATGAGATGGCCGATGGCGACGGCCGGGCGCTTTTGAACCTGATCGAACAGGTTGCCGCCTGGACGGTAGAGGCGCCCTTGGGGCGGGAGGCGCTGGCCACACGGCTGATGCGGCGCGCGGCCAAGTTCGACAAATCCGGGGACGAGCATTACAACCTGATTTCCGCCCTGCACAAATCCATCCGCGGCTCGGATCCGGATGCCGCCCTTTACTGGCTGGCGCGGATGCTGGAGGGCGGCGAGGACCCGCGGTTCCTGGCCCGGCGCCTCACGATGATGTCGACCGAGGACATCGGCATGGCCGACCCGCAGGCCAATACCGTCTGCCTCAATGCCTGGCAGACCTATGAGCGGCTCGGCAGCCCGGAGGGCGAGCTGGCGCTGGCCAATGCTGCCGTATATCTGGCGCTGGCGCCGAAATCCAACGCGGTTTACGTCGGTATCAAGGCCGCCCGGCGGCTGGCCAAGCAGACCGGCAGCGCGCCGCCGCCCAAGCATATCCTGAATGCGCCGACCAAGCTGATGTCGGAGCAGGGGTATGGAGACGGCTATGCTTATGACCACGACGCCGAGGACGGGTTTTCCGGCCAGAACTACTTCCCCGACGGGGTGAAACGGCCGGTGCTCTATCAGCCAGTTGAGCGCGGGTTCGAACGCGAGCTGAAGCGGCGCACGGACTACTTCGCGAACCTCAGGGCGAAGCGGAACAAGTAAAGCGGCTTTGCAGGCAAAGCCGCTGCCTCCGGCGGGAGTATTTGGGGAAAGATGAAGCGGAAGCTCTGCACCCCATGCAACACGGGCAAAACTTGACATCCTTGCCTGTGCCGGCGACAGGACGGGGATGATTTCTTCGGTTTCCATGGTGGCCCTGGGCGGCGCAATCGGGGCGGTGTGCCGTTATCTGGCCGGGCTGGGCATCATCCGGGTCATGGGGCATCACGACTTTCCGGTTGCGGTGGTCACCGTCAACGTGATCGGCTCCTTTCTGATGGGGATGTTTGTGGTGGCTGCGGCGATGCGCGGGCTGACCCACCTCAGCCCCTTGGTGATGACCGGGCTTCTGGGCGGCTTCACCACCTTCTCGGCGTTCTCGCTGGAGACCGCCAACCTGATCGAGCGCGGCGCCTTCGGGCAGGCGGCGCTTTATGTTGTTCTGTCCGTTGGATTGTCCGTGGGCGGTTTGTTTCTGGGCCTGATGGCCGCAAGAGGAGTGTTCGCATGAGCGGCGTTCAGACGATTACCGTCAGCGAAGACGATGGCGGCCAGCGCATTGACCGCTGGCTGCGGCGGCTGTTTCCGCATGTGAACCAGGGCCGCATCGAGAAGATGTGCCGCAAGGGCGAGCTGCGGCTGGATGGCGGCCGGGTCAAGGCCAATACCCGTGTCGAGACCGGCCAGGTGGTGCGGGTGCCGCCGCTGGCGGACAGCGACCTGAAACCTGCCGCGCCGCGCGAGATGAAGATCTCGGACGCCGATGCCAGGATGATCCAGGATTGCGTGATCTACCGCGACGACGATGTGATCGTGCTGAACAAGCCCGCAGGGCTGGCGGTGCAGGGCGGCTCTGGCACCACCAAACATGTGGACGGGCTGGCGGAGGCGCTGAAGTTCGGGCTGGAGGATAAGCCCAAGCTGGTGCACCGGATCGACAAGGACACCTCCGGCATTCTGGTGCTGGCGCGCAACCGCAAAGCGGCGCAGGGGCTGACCGCTGCGTTCCGCCACAAGAATACCCGCAAGATTTACTGGGCCTTGGTCGCGGGTGTTCCGACGCCCTATCTGGGCGAGATCAAGAACGGGCTGGTCAAGGCACCGGGCCATGGCAAGAGCGGCGAAGGCCAGAAGATGATCAACGTCCACCCGCAGGACATCGACGAGACATACGGCGCCAAACGGGCACATACGCTGTACGCGACGCTGTACCGTGTTGCTTCCCGCGCTGCCTGGGTGGCGATGGAGCCGATTACCGGCCGCACCCACCAGCTGCGGGCGCATATGTCGGGCATGGGCCATCCGATTGCCGGGGACGGTAAATACGGCGGCTCGGGTCAGGAGAACCTGGGCGACGGCTGGGGTGCGCAGTTTGGTGGGGTGATTTCCAAGAAACTGCATCTGCACGCCCGCCGGATGGTGTTCGAACACCCGGTGACCCACAAGAATGTCTCGGTTGTGGCGCCTTTGCCCGACCATATGAAAGAGAGCTGGGACACCTTCGGCTGGAGCGAGGATCTGGCGGCGGATGACCCGTTTGAGGATCTGAAGTGAGTTCACCGCTGCGGCTGATCCTGTTTGATGTGGATGGCACGCTGGCGGACAGCCAGGGCGCGATCACCGGCGCCATGGCTGAAGCCTTTGAGGGGGCCGGCCTGCCGGTGCCGCCGCGCGCGGCGATCCTGTCGATTGTCGGCCTGTCGCTGCCCTTGGCGATGAAGGAGCTGGCGCCGGCTCAGAATGCCGCGACGCTGGAGGCGCTGGTGGAGGGGTACAAATCCTCCTACATGCTGGCCCGCGAGGCGGCCGGGGCGGGGCATTCGCCGCTGTATCCCGGTGCGCGCGAGGCGCTGGCGGAGCTGAATGAGGTGCCGGAGTACCTGCTGGGGGTTGCCACCGGTAAGTCCCGGCGCGGGGTTGAGGCGCTGATTGCGGCGCATGGGCTGGATTGCTTTGTGACCCGGCAGGTGGCCGACCACCATCCGTCAAAGCCGCACCCGTCGATGGTGCTGACGGCGATGGCGGAAACCGGGGTGGAGCGCGCGAGCACCGTGATGATCGGCGACACGCGGTTTGACATTGAAATGGGGCGCGCAGCGGGGGTCACCACCATTGCCGTGCCCTGGGGATACCATCCGGCAGAGACATTGGGCGCCGATTATCTGATCCGCGATTTCGCGGAGCTGCGCCCGCTGCTGGCAGAGATTTGGAAGGTGTAAGAAATGAGCGGCTGGGCACAGAAACGGTTCTGGAAAGCAGTCTCGGTTGTGCAGACCGAAGACGGGTTTGCGGTGGAGCTGGACGGGCGCCGGGTAAAGACGCCGGCCAAGGCGCCGCTGGCGGTGCCGACCCGGGCCATGGGGGACGCCATCGCCGCGGAGTGGGACGCGCAGAGCGAATCAGTTGACCCCGGAACCATGCCTTGCACCCGGTCTGCCAATGCCGCGATTGACAAGGTGACACATCAGCACAGCGAAGTTGCTGCCATGCTGGCTGAATACGGCGATTCCGACCTGCTGTGCTACCGCGCCGACGCACCGGTTGAGTTGACGTTGCGTCAGGCGCAGGAATGGGACCCGGCGCTGGACTGGGCAGCAGGGGCGCTGGGCGTGCAGCTGCAGCCCAGGACCGGCATTCTGCACCAGCCGCAGGAGACAGCGGCGCTGGCGGTGCTGGCGGAAAAGGTGCAGGCTATGACACCGTTCCAGCTGGCGGCTTTCCATGATTTGGTAGGGATTTCCGGCTCTTTGATCCTTGGCTTTGCTGCTGCGCAGGGCTGGCGCAGTGCCGATGAGATCTGGCAACTGTCGCGTCTGGATGAGCGCTGGCAGGAAGAGCAATGGGGTGTCGACGAGGACGCTCAGGCTGCGGCGGAGGTGAAGCGGCAGGAATTTCTGCACGCCAAGCGGTTTTACGATTTCTCCTGAGAGAACAGAAAATTACCGAATGACCCCGTGAGGCGTAAATAAATTTACTCACGGGCAAACTGTGCGTATGCCGCGCATCGAATTTCCTGATCCCACCCTTGACGTTTGTTGATGAATGCGCCCACACTTGGGCGCGAAAAAGGGGTAAACCCTTCTTCAGTCTCAATTCCGGCGGGGGATCGCCGGTTAATAAGAACCGCCGAATGGCGGACTATTCCGCTGAATGGCGGGCTATCAGGAAGAGGTAAATATGAAAAAATCCGTACTTTTGGGCGCAATGGCTTTTGCCGGTCTTGCGGCTGGCGCGGCATCTGCCGGAACGCTGGACGATGTGAAGGCGCGCGGCAAGCTGAACTGCGGCGTCACCGTCGGCCTGGTCGGCTTTGCGGCTCCGAATGCGAACGGGGAATGGGAAGGGTTCGACGTTGCCGTGTGCCGGGCTGTGGCTGCAGCTGTGCTGGGCGACTCGACTGCTGTTGAATTCGTGCCGACCACCGGCAAGACCCGCTTTACCGCGCTGGCGTCCGGCGAGATCGACATGCTGGCCCGCAACACCACCTGGACCTTCAGCCGCGATGTCGACCTGAAGTTCGAATTCACCGGCGTCAACTATTATGACGGCCAGGGCTTTATGGTCCCGAAAGAGCTGGGCGTGTCCTCGGCCAAGGAACTGGACGGCGCCACCGTCTGCATCCAGACCGGCACCACCACCGAGCTGAACCTGGCGGACTTCTTCCGCTCCAACAATATCTCGTATGAGCCGGTTCCGATCGAAACCAACGCCGAAGCGCAGCAGCAGTACCTGGCCGGTGCCTGCGACGTTTACACCACCGACGCCTCCGGCCTGGCTGCGACCCGTGCCACCTTTGATGATCCGGGCGCGCATGTGCTGCTGCCGGAAATCATCTCCAAGGAACCGCTGGGCCCGCTGGTCCGCCACGGCGACCACGAGTGGGGCGACGTTGTCCGCTGGACTCTGAACTCGCTGATCGCAGCTGAAGAGCTGGGCATCACCTCGGCCAACCTGAGCGAAATGTCCGCCGGCACCGAGAACCCGGAAATCAACCGTCTGCTGGGCAGCGAAGGCACCCTGGGCGAGATGCTCGGCCTGGACGCCACCTGGGCACAGAAGGCCATCGCTTCGCAGGGCAACTACGGTGAAATCTTTGCCAAGAACATCGGCGAAGACACTCCGGTCGGTCTGGCCCGCGGCCTGAACGCACAGTGGACCGAAGGCGGCCTGCTGTACGCTCCGCCGTTCCGCTAATCACACCACCGGGAAGGGCGCAGGAGTTTCCTGCGCCCTTTTCCTATCAGAAAATAAGCTCCGGACCGCTGCGGAGCGGGGACAACCCCGCCAGGACAGAATACCGGAGCCCAGGGGATCACACTATATGTCAACGTTAACTGACCCTCCAAAGGAGCAGTTCCGGCTGTCTATGCTCCTTTATGACACCCGGTACCGGTCGGGGACCATTCAGGTCATCGCCATGTTCGGCTTCATGCTTTTGGCAGCCTGGCTGATCAACAACACGCTGAGCAACCTGGCCGCACTGGGCAAGCCGATCGATTTCGGCTTCTTCGCGGAACCGGCCGGCTATGATATCAACCAGCGCCTGCTGGAATACACCTCGCGCGACAGCCATTTGCGGGCCGCGCTGATGGGGCTTCTGAATACGCTGGTTGTGGCCTTCCTCGGCTGTATCACCGCAACAATCCTGGGCGTGATCATCGGCGTTCTGCGGCTGTCGTCGAATTGGCTGGTGGCGCGTCTGATGACGATCTACGTCGAGCTGTTCCGCAATGTGCCGGTGCTGTTGTGGATCGTTTTTGTGATGGCGATCCTGATCGAAACCCTGCCGGCGCCACGGGCGTTCCGGGGCGAGAACCCCGAAGCCACGATGAGCCTGGCCGACAGCGTTGCCGTGACCAACCGCGGTGTCTACATCCCCGAGCCGTTGTTCTCGCGTTCGCTGGGCGATGCGCATCTGTTTGGAGAATCCTCGCTTCGGTTTGATGTCAGCCTGGACCTGATAGCCATTCTGGTGGTGCTGGGCCTCAGCCTCTTTGCGTCGATCAAGATCCGCCAGCGTGCGGACCGTATCCAGGAAGCCACCGGCGACCGTCCGGTCACCTGGCATATGCGCACCGCCGTGGTGGTGGTGCCGATGGCGATCCTGCTGGCCGTGCTGGGTTTTTACCTGGGCTACCCCGAGCTGAAAGGCTTTAACTTTCAGGGTGGCACCCACATGCGCAACTCGCTGATCGCACTGTGGCTGGCGCTGTCGCTGTACACCGCCGCCTTTATCGCGGAAATCGTGCGCGCCGGGATCATGGCGATCTCCAAGGGCCAGACCGAAGCCGCCGAGGCCCTGGGCCTGCGCTCCAACAAGATCATGTCGCTGGTGGTCCTGCCGCAGGCGCTGCGGGTGATCATCCCGCCGCTGATCTCCAACTATCTGAACCTGACCAAGAACTCGTCGCTGGCGATTGCCGTGGGTTACATGGACATCACCGGAACCCTGGGCGGCATCACCATGAACCAGACCGGGCGCGAGCTGGAATGCGTTCTGCTGCTGATGGTGGTGTATCTGGCGATCTCGCTGACCATTTCCGGGGTCATGAACTGGTACAACGAAGCCGTGAAGCTGAAGGAGCGCTGAGATGTCTGATATCGGATTTGTCCGCACTGAAATGCTTCCCGAGCAGGATCCGCCCGCCTCTGAGGTCGGGGTGATCGGCTGGGCGCGGCATAACCTGTTTTCCAACTGGTTCAACTCGATCCTGACCATCGCGTCCTTTGCTGCGGTCTATTTCGTGCTGGCCGCCATTGTTCCCTGGATCCTGTCGCCCACCTGGAACGGCACCTCGCTGTCCAATTGCCGTGAAACGCTGGCAGCTGCCGGCCACGGCGATGCTCATGGCGCCTGCTGGGGCGTGATCAAGGAGCGCTGGGTCCAGCTGATCTTTGGTTTCTACCCAAGCCACCTGTACTGGCGCCCCATCGCTGCCTTTGTCCTGCTGGGCGCGGCACTGGCTCCGGTGCTGTTCTCGGACCGGGTGCCGTCGAAACTGCTGATCTTTTCGGCGCTCTACCCGTTCATCTTCCCCTGGCTTTTGTGGGGCGGCACCATCTGGATGCCGATTGCCGCGCTGGCAGGTTTTGTCATCGGCGGGCTGGTCTACAAATTCGCCGCAGAAGCGCTGAGCACACTTCTGGGGGTGATCCTGGGCGTAGCCGCGGCTGTTATCTGGTGGATGCTGCTGGCGGCGCCGGTCTCGGGTCTGCTGGATGGGATCCTGCCCATCGGCATCGAAGCGGTGGAAAGCCGCAAGTTCGGCGGCTTCATGCTGTCGGTGACCATTGGTGTTGTGGCCATTGCCTGCTCCTTGCCGATCGGCATCGTGCTGGCGCTGGGCCGCCAGTCGGATCTGCTGATCGTCAAATACATCTGCGTGGGCTTTATCGAGTTCATCCGGGGTGTGCCGTTGATCACGCTGTTGTTTGTGGCTTCGACCCTGCTGAACATCTTCATGCCGCCGGGAACCAATTTCGACATCATCCTGCGGGTGCTGATCATGGTCACGCTGTTTGCCGCGGCCTATATGGCCGAAGTGATCCGCGGCGGTCTGGCAGCCTTGCCCCGCGGCCAGTATGAGGGCGCCGACAGTCTTGGCCTCAACTACTGGCAGGCGCAGCGGCTGATCATTATGCCGCAAGCGCTGAAGATCTCGATCCCCGGCATCGTTTCGACCTTTATCGGGGTGTTCAAGGACACCACGCTGGTCTCGATCATCGGGCTTCTGGACCCTCTGGGCCTGTCAAACGCCATTCGCGCGGACTCCAACTGGAACGGCATTGTCTGGGAACTTTACGGCTTTATCGCCCTGTTGTTCTTCGTCTTCTGCTTCTCCATGTCCCGCTATTCCATGTATCTGGAGCGCAAGCTTCAGACTGGCCACCGTTAAGGAGTTCAACATATGTCTGAACTTATGACCGACCGTCAAATCGACCGTTCCAAGATGCAGGTGAGCGACGAGGTCGCCATCGAAATCTCCAACATGAACAAATGGTACGGGTCTTTTCACGTGCTGCGCGATATCAACCTGACGGTGAACCAGGGCGAGCGTATCGTCATTGCCGGCCCGTCCGGTTCGGGTAAATCCACCCTGATCCGCTGTCTGAACGCCCTGGAAGAGCATCAGCAGGGCAGGATTGAGGTGGATGGCACCGTCTTGTCAAATGACCTCAAGAACATCGACAAGATCCGTTCCGAGGTTGGCATGGTCTTCCAGCACTTCAACTTGTTCCCGCATCTGACCATTCTGGAGAACTGCACCCTGGCGCCGATCTGGGTCCGCAAGACACCCAAGAAGGAAGCCGAAGAGCGGGCGATGCATTTCCTGGAGAAGGTGAAAATCCCGGAGCAGGCCGACAAATACCCCGGTCAGCTGTCGGGCGGCCAGCAGCAGCGTGTGGCCATCGCGCGCTCGCTTTGCATGATGCCGCGCATCATGCTGTTCGACGAGCCGACTTCGGCGCTGGACCCGGAGATGATCAAAGAGGTGCTCGACACCATGATCGAGCTGGCCGAAGAAGGCATGACCATGCTCTGCGTGACCCACGAGATGGGCTTTGCCCGTCAGGTGGCGAACCGGGTGATCTTTATGGACGCAGGTCAGATCGTGGAGCAGAACGAGCCGGAAGAGTTCTTCAACAACCCGAAGAGCGACCGCACCAAGCTGTTCCTCAGCCAGATCCTGGGCCACTAAGGCAGCTGTATCACGAAACAATGAAGGCCGGGCATTGCGCCCGGCCTTTTTTTGTTCAGGTGTTTTAGGCCGGGCGGCCTTGATCAGGCCACCTCGATTAGGAGTGGCTGGCGAACACTTCTGCCGTGCCATCAGCCAGGATCAGCAGGGTGTCAAACGCCTCGCGCTCATCCCCCATCTCCATCCCCGGCGAACCGATCGGCATGCCCGGAACGGTCAGTCCCAGCGCCGCAGGCTGTTCCGTCAGCAGCCGCTGGATGTCACCTGCCGGCACATGACCCTCAATCACATAAGGCCCGGCCATTGCAGTGTGGCAGGAAGCCAGATCGCCGCTGACGCCGAGCCGTTCTTTCATTGCCCACAGATCCTCATCCGCCACATTGCGCACCTCGGCCGCAAAACCGGCGGCGGCCAGGTGATCGGCCCAGGCCGTGCAGCAGCCGCAGGAGGGCGACTTCATGATGCGGATGGTTTCCGCTGCCGTGGCAAACCCCGGCAGGGCGGTGAGGGGGAGGGCGGCTGCGGCCAGCAGCAGGGAACGGCGGCGCATGGGGATCTCCAGTCCTGGCAAATACGGGTCTGTCAGGCAACCTAGGTCCGCCCTTGCAACCGCGCCATGCCCCTCCCGCGCAGGATGCGCGGTATTGCCGCAGCCGCAACCGTGCTATTCGCCCAGCAGTTCGCGCGGAACGGCAAAGCCGACGGGTTTGCCGCTGCTCCAGGCCAGGTCGCGCCAGCTGCTGATATCAAACTCCGCCACCAGCGTTGCCCCGGTCGGGTAATCGTCGAACCGCGAATGATCCGGCGGGCTGGAGACGATGGAATGGGCAAAGGCGGCGATGCCGGGATTATGCCCGATCAGCATGACCCGCGGCTGTTCCGCCTCTATCAGCACCTTGAACATCATTTCCGAATTGGCGTGATACAGACGCTCGGTGAACCGCGCAGGCACGCCCAGCTCCATCAGCTCGCAGGTTTCGCGGGTGCGTTGCGCGGAGGATGAGATTACCTGATCCGGCACATATCCTGTGTCCCGCAACCAGGCGGCGATGGCCGGGGCAGACCGGCGCCCTCGTTTGTTCAGCGTTCGGGCGTGGTCGCTGGGGACATTGGCGTCCCAGGCGGACTTGGCATGGCGGGTCAGGATCAGGGTGCAGGTCATTGGGGGTGAAAATGCCTCATGTGATGTGCGGTTTGTTCCGGGTCGCGGCCGGCGTTGCGGCTCAGCGGGCAGGCGCGGCGGGCCAGACAGCCGCCTGCCATGCAGCCGGCGCCGGCAGGAGTGTCAAGATAGTCATGGCAGGCTGCCAGATCGTAGGGGCCGCCGTCTGCCAATGCGCTGACTGGACAGGCGCTGAGACAGGGGCGGGAGTCGCAGCTGCGGCAGGGAGACTCTGCCAAAGGCGGAGGGGGAATGTCAATTTCCTGTTTGAAATGAAGGCCCCCCCGCAAGGATATCAGCATGCCGGCGCGATCATGCACCATCATCTGTGACGGGGATGTGAAAAACCGGCCCGATACCAGCGCCCAATTGATGAATGGCGTGTAGGGCGGCCCGCCAAAGGGGAAATAGGCGCTGCCGCGCAGGTCCTGGGCCAGGGCGCTGACCACCCGCTCGGACCAGCGGTCCACCGGGTGCGGGGCGCCGTCGCGGTGCTCCGGACTGCTCTTGAAGACGGGCCAGAAAGCGGCGGCGGTTCCCAGCAGGATCAATGTGCCATCTTCCAGCGCCTTGACGGGCTGGCGCGCGGGATGCAGGGCACCGCAGACCGCAAGCCCGGCCTGCGCGGCGGCGGCTTCGATCTCAGGATAAGACAGTGCCCCTTGGGCACTGTGGACGCGGTGGTCTGGCAGGTCGGTCTGGGTCATATGCGGCTTCCGGTCAGGGGCTTAGCGCGAGCCTAACAGCGCAAGCCTGCTTGCCAGAGCGCAAAAACGTCCCGTCCTGTTCTGCCGGCGTCTTCCCGCCGGCGCGGTCAGAAGCGGCGGAACGGCAGCCGCCGGCTCCAGTCCAGCCTTGCCGGGCGTCCGTCCTGCCAGTGCAGCCCCGCTGCCAGCTTCGCGCTCATATGCCGGAACGCCTGAATGTGGTATGATCCGGCCCCGGGGGAATGCGGGCCGGGCTGTGCGGCATCGGGCCCATCGCCGGCTTGCAGGTTTCGCCCCAGGGAGAGACAGAATGCCAAGATTTATCGTGACCGGCTGTTACACGGCCTCTGCCATGAAAGCGATGATTGAAAACCCCAGTGACCGCGAGGCGGCAGCCCGCGCAATTGTCGAAGCGGCAGGCGGGACTTTGGAAAGCTACTATCTGACCACCGGCGACAGCGATTTTGCGATCCAAGTGACAATTGACGACGCAACGGGCCTGCTTGCGGGGCTGATGGCAACGGGCGCCAGCGGCGCCGTCAGCAACCTGAAAACCGTGCGGGCGTTCACCTCGGACGAATTCACCGCAATACAGAAGAAGGCCGGCGGCATCGCCAAGGTCTACAAAGCGCCAGGAAGCTAACGCAGCCAGCGCCGGACGGCAGCCGCCCGCTGCCATCCGGCTTCTTTCTGGTCAAAAATACCCGGTATTAGGTAGCAAACGCACCAAGGTCTCATCTGGTAACTAGATGATTTTTTGCCCAGTCTCAGTCTATGCAGGAAAAGTCGATAGATGGTGCCTTACTTGCGCTGCGTAAGGTAACCATCCGAGAGAAGCGTGATGGCTTGGAGATGGTTGAAGCCTTGCTAAGACTGCGCGGTGTTCCAATGCCGCGTGTCTTACCTAGAAGAAGGCCCGACGCTGCAAAGCGCGGTCACATGTCACGAATGATAATAGAAGCACTAAAGGGCGGCCCCAAGTCTGCCTATGAGGTTGCCTGCGTAGTTTCGTTACAACGCCCCGAGATTAGTATCCAAATGGCCCACAAGAGAACCGCGGTGGCTTTGAGCAAGTTGAAGAACAAAGGCGTGACGCAGCACAAGCATAACATTTGGAGCTTACGGCGGCCCGCTCAACCCAAGCCGCCAGGAACAAATCCGCGGTAAAGCCCCGAAGCGCGGGGAGTAGTGCACGAAAAGTGCCGTTTAACCGGAGCCAGTTTGACTTTTCGAGCTTCCGAGCTTTGAGACGTGAGCCAAAGGGGGAATTGCCGTTCGCGCCACTTTTTCCGGATAAATTTTTTGTCTGGGTGCGTTTCGGGTGCTGTAGTACTTCACGGGGCGTGCAAGGGTTTGAGGATCAACCCCAATCTTTGTTCAAACTGAAGTCTCGGTGGAATGAGACTGAGCCGTTTTGCTCAACCACAATGGTCACACAATTCCTATTGTCGCTTATCCCAAAAGCGTATCTTCATATCGCTTGGCGAGCGGCTTCTTCCGTGCTTTTGATACCTATTGAAAAACCCTCTGAGCCAAATTCACCATCGTGCGACCAATCCATCACATGGCGCTCTGTTGTGAGCAGATCCTCGTAGCCAGCCACTGTCGTAAAAAAGTGTCTGATCGCCATGTGGACAGAAAGTTGTGCAGCCTCAAGCCCTAGTGCAGAAACTGCATGATGCATGGCGATGACCTGTGCTGAATCCCGGTCGATACTGAATTCCCCGTGCCATTGAATAACCTGCGCAGCTACGCTGTCGTAAATTTCCTTCCACCGAGGCCAGTTGTCTTCAATCGTGGAAGGTGCAGAAAAAATTGCCAGTGCAATTGCCATTGCATTCAGAC